>SPCL01000274.1 GCA_004525335.1 Thermodesulfobacteriales bacterium | reverse complement strand
TATACAAACGTAAAGCCCTACGACGATCGCAGGGCTTTATAGAACCACCACATTACTGTGATTTGATTTCGTCGCGTTACCGCAACTTTATTATGCCAGTAATTTCACTGACGTTTGGATCAAACTATAGTGAGGTAATGATTTTTTTCTATAGAACCCCTCCTCATAAAAAGATTACTCATGAAGTTGGATTGTAGGGAACTTCACAAGTTCCATTAATTTTTCATGCGCTACTTGGATCGCTTTGAAGATTTGGTGTGACTACCTGATTTTGGAATTTTATAGGGAACTATCCGAAATCTATTAAATCTAACTTTTCACACACTATAACGACCATAAGGACTTAGCTAGAATCAGTATATATGTGAAGCATAATCCAACGCTCTGTCTTTAAAGGATTTATGGTTTGTGCATTGTATTTTTGTATAGGAGGTTATCATGGACTTAATGCCTGTATTAATAATAGCTATATTAGTTGTACTATCCTTTGGTGCTTGGTTTCTTCGGCACTAAAGGGGATGTTCTAACTACTACATGCTGACAGAGCTAATGCTCTAGATAGTCGGTGCGCAGGACAGAGATATATGTCACGAGCGCATCGACTTGAAGATGCTAACTGATGACCAAAATGAGATAAGTGCAGCAGAGGACGCACATGATCAAATCGGTCTTATTAGTTGGCATCTAAAATAACTTGGCATTCATTTTATGGTGTATTCCACAGGGTGAATGTGCGTCTATAGAGGAAAACTCTACCTTGCGCCCGTTATCCAGCGGAAGCTGTAAACAGTCGAAAGACTCTTGTTTTTCATTCAAGTCTCTGGTCACCTAAACGTCCATTATTTTAATGTCCCTGATAGACATAATATCTTCCATATGCCCCCCCCTCCTGTGAATTAACAATTGTTCATTTAATAGAATGCCATCACTATGTATCCCATAACAGGGTCATATTTCCTGCTTTTCTAATTTATTAACTCAAGCTTTGTCTCCGATGACTGCGTACCTATCGGGGGTTTTACCAAGGTTCTTAGCTGCAACCCTATTCTGGCATCTTCTGATATATCCCTCAAATAGACCCTATACTCTTCAATTAATTGCTTACGCTGATCAATTTCTATAGCTAAACCTCTTGCCTTATTTTGTAGCCGAAGAATTGTAAACTCATCCTCTTTGAGTGTATGGTTCATTGATTCAACATGTTTTGTTTCTTGAGCAATGATACACATCAATAATTCTGTAGCATTTTTCATAGTAACCTCCTGTTCTCCTTTTGCTTCTAGAGCCAATCTTCTATTTCATCTCCGTTATTAAACCCGCGTCGTTTAGATCGATAATACCCAGCAGCAATGCTTGGCTTGCGATCCAATCTGTCTGTTGAATTTAGTACTTTCTTAGTAGGAATGCTTCTGAGTTTTGTTTCTGACTTCTCGGCAATAACTTTGCCCGGTCCTGCAGGATTAAGTTTTCTTTCTGCACTATGCTTATTTGACATTATTCCCTCCTAATTTCCAGGTAAAAAAGGAATATGGTGATACTCAACGAATTTTCATAGTCGTATTACACCACTGATAATGTAGATAGTGTTTTACAAACAAAATTCAATAACTTTAATCCATTTAGACCGAAAAAATCTCATTCTAGAAGACGCTAAAAAACGTATCTTAGAAAATCACACTTTAGAACAAATAGCGAAAACTCACGGCATTACTAAACGTACTTTAAACACTTGGCTGATGTCATTAGGTGAGGAATATCAAGAGTTACATAGAGTTTGGGTTGATAATATGTTATCTGAAGCATTAGAAGAAATAGATAACGCTACAGAACATTTTTCCCTCGCGCGAACCAACTCAAAGTGGAAGGCTGTGACTTAGGACAGTCTCTATATCCCCGCAGCAATACCTCTGTATCTTGTGCTATCATTATTTTCGTGATTGCAGGACTGTATGATCCTGGATTTTTCAGGATCATATGTCGACTGACTGTATTCGACTTCCCCTTATGCTTAGAGACTAAGAAGCCGGATGTTTCCACGATAAAGTGGAAGTTAAAACTCCGATGCCCGGTACTCCGGTATCAATAAGAATCAAACTAACTAGTGAGAGGTTTTAGAAATAATGAACAAATATTTGATTATTCTTACGATCAGCATCATCTCACTACTGCTGGTGGGCTGTGGGTCGACTCCAAAAAGAGCACTCTCCAACCAGGCAGCGCAATACGCCTCACTGCCGAATGGCTACGACCCGCTGAATCCAAATCAGCTATC
>SPCL01000021.1 GCA_004525335.1 Thermodesulfobacteriales bacterium | reverse complement strand
TCTCACAAGTTCCGCGGCACACCTTGCAGTAGAACCCGATATAAAGTGCTCCATCAAACGCTGCTGCTTATCCTTGTTTAATCTGCTCTTTCGTATGACTGTTATGATAACCTTTCTCTGTTATCTAGGACAGCCCCTTTATTTATTAGATATCAAGATCAGTAAAGAGATTCACTATGCGTTAATAGCAAGAACTTACAACTTGGTTACATTATTATCTGTATTAAAAATTTGAGGAGGATATAGAAAATGCCGTGGATTTTTCTACTTATTGCCGGAATCATGGAATGGGGATGGCCAATGGGCTTAAAATTCGCATGGACTGATAAGGGTTTCCAGATTTGGCCAGCAATATTTGCAGTAATATGCATACTACTGAGCGGATTCCTATTGTTCCTTGCTCAAAGGGACATACCTGTGGGGACTGCATATGCAGTTTGGACTGGTATTGGCGCTGTTGGAACTTTTGTGCTAGGCATAATAATACTCGGAGAGCCGACTCAGGCACTCAGATTTGTATTTTTAGGTTTTATAATTGTTGGCATTGTAGGTTTAAAACTGGTCTCGAATTAAAAGTGAATCCTGATTATCAGCATTTCTATATATGATATACTGACCAAATAAAATTATTTAAGAAGACTATGGGCAAAGCAGCTTTAATTACTGGCGGGGGAAAGAGGTTGGGTAAAGCGATTTCACTTTTTTTAGCAGAGAGTGGGTATGACATTGCTGTACACTACAATCACTCGGAGAAAGAAGCTAAAGAGACTGCTGAATTAATTAGGGAAAAAGGAAGACAAGCTGAGATATTTAAATCAAACTTATCTGAGATTCAAGAGGTTCGAAGCCTAATTCCGACAGTGTTTGAAGTTTTTCCGGAATGCTCGGTTTTGGTAAACAGCGCATCGATATTTGAGAATGTTGGTTTTGAGGATGTCACAGAAGAAATTTTTGATAGAGATTTTAATACAAACTTCAAAGCCCCGTTTTTTCTCTCACAGGATTTTAGTAAGGGGGATCATTCAGAGCTGATTATAAACATGCTGGATATGCGTATTAACAAAATTGAGACTGAGCATTTTAGTTACAATTTGTCTAAGAAAGCACTTAGAGATTTTACTTTAATGGCAGCTAAAGAATTAGGACCAAAAATCAGAGTAAACGGAATATGCCCGGGCCCTATTCTCCCACCACCTGATAAAGACATTCATTATTTAGAAAAAATTGCTGAAAATACACCTCTTAAAAAACCAGGTAATCCGGATTATATAATTAGTGCTGTAGAATATATTTTAAACAATCCATTTGTGACGGGGCAATGTCTATTTGTAGACGGAGGGCAGCATTTAGTATAGGGGAACATTATGATAATAAGAATAGAAGACTTAAAGCTCAGAACTATTGTTGGCATTTATGAATGGGAAAAGGAAAACAAGCAGGACATAGTTATAAATGTTGAGATCGAATTTGACGGAACAAAAGCTATTGAAACAGATGATATTGCAGACACCATAGATTACAAATCGATAACTAAGAAAATAATCACCATGGTAGAGGAATCCGAATTCAACTTAATTGAGAGAATAGCAGGTGAAGCTATCAAAATTATTATGGAAAATGAAAAAGTGGAAAAAGCCAGTGTGCGGGTTGATAAACCTGGCGCGCTACGGTTTACAGATTCCGTGTCTGTAACTCAAACTGAGACCCGATAACTAGAAAGCTAATGAAAGTTAACGAAGTGATAATTGGCGTAGGTTCAAACATTGATCCCGAAATAAATATTAACCAATCCAAAGAAGTCATAGCTAAAATTCACAAACTAAAAAAAGTCTCATCTTTCATAGAAACCGAACCGATAGGCTGCAAGAACCAGGACAACTTCTTAAACGGCGCTTTCTTGATAGAGACAGAAATGGACAAACTCACTTTAAAATCCTGGCTAAAAAATCTAGAGAAAGAATTAGGAAGAATTAAATCAGAAAACAAAAATGGCCCTAGAACAATTGATCTTGATATTATAGTTTGGAACGGCAAAGTGGTAGAGAGTGAAGTGTACGAGAGAGAATTTTTAATTAATTCAATCAACGAGCTTCTTCCTGAACTAAAGATTCAGCGGCAATAACGATAGTTTGAATTGGAGCCTTTTACTTACATTATGTATCTAAATTAGTATAATCTTATTAATTAGAAAACCTAGCTTGCGGAGGCCCCGTAATGCGGATATTCAATTTAATAAGTTCTTTTTTGCTAACCGTTTTAGTCTTTCAACTTAATAGCTTTGCCCAAACAGATGACATCCAGATTGTAAGGGGTCAGTTGGTTTGTGTGCAATTAGATGAAGCGGGAAAAGCAAATGTATCAAAGGACTTTACGGAGTGCAATGGATTACTATATATAATTGGCATCGACGGCAATCTCTACTCTCTTCACGGCTCAGAGGAAGAGATTGAAAAAATTAAGCAAAGCTCAAAGACTAGAATGGGCTACCGCCTACCGCTTAGACTTAAAGGCAGGACTGTAGGTCATCAAAGAGCCTGGCAGCTTTATACTCCATCTTTAGATCTAGAAGACGGTTCAATCAAAACCACTGTTACGGGATATATTCTTTGTGTATTTCCAGACTATGACGAAGGGAACGTAAACCCGGTAATTGCAGAGGGTGCTTGTAATGAATATGAACCGCACGCCCATTTCATACAAACGGATAATGGTGAAATTTATGCACTCCATGGTTCACCTGAAAAAATTAATGCACTAGAAAAGAAGACTGAAAAGAAAAATGTAACTCTGGATGGGACTCTCAAAGCTAATCAAAGTGGCTGGATTCTTTATGTGGAATAGCATTTGATTAGAGCTGGCATGTAGATGATGATCGAAAGAAAAAACCTTACTTGGCAGATTGCTCGGAATTTGTTTCAAACCAGCCCGAGATTACTTTTTCTGCTTCTTTTCCGTAGGGGGTAAAACCTTTTTCATTATTCCCCTTCTCGTGGCTATTCATATCAGTGAAGTATTTCCAAACAAATATCCCTGCTAAATAGGGTTTATTTTTAAATGCAATTGAAGTAGCTTCAAAGGCGAGCGCTTGCTCCACCTGACTAGTCTTGCCTTCCTGCCCCCATTCCCAGGGTTTTATCGCTGTTCCCTCAACTGATTTAAATCCGATTTCAGTAAAAATGATCTGCTTGGAATATTTATCAGAGAGCTTTTTCATCTCAGGTTCATATTTTCCCCAGCCCTCAACTAGTTCTTTCAAACCTGGATCAGCTTTATCCGTGAGAGGGAAATATGCATCTATTCCTATGTAGTCTAAATCGTTCCAGAACTCAATCTTTTGTGCATTCATTCCTTCAGCAGCATAAGTTAGCTTGCCGCTATACACTTCTCTTATCTTCTCAATAATTTTCCCCCATTCATCAGTGTATTTCGAAACTCCAACAAGCTCAGTTCCTATAACCAGTATTTCAACCCCAGTGCTTTCCGCTAATTCAGCTTCACCAAGAATAAATTTGGTATAGCTTTCAAACCATTTTTCCCTTTTCTGAGAATCTTCAAAATCAATCTTACTTCTCCAGTTATCGGGATCAAGATCATGCCCCCCTATCCATATATGAGGTTTTAACATAACTTTAAACCCCATTTCGTGGAGATTTTGTATTTCACTCTCTATATAGGGACCGGCCATTGATGGGTCCCCTCCTATATAGATCATCGTATCTTTTCGGTTCCTCATATAGGCAAAGGTATTTAACTGAACAACGTTATAACCAACCGCACTAAGATGTTTATGTATCTCTTTTGAGGAAATGGATCCATAGCCGCTTCCAATTCTGTGAATGTGGGCTAGGACAGCGCCTTTGTATTTGAGACCGTATACTTCGTTCGAATCGGTATGCTTTATACTTGAGGAAACCGTGAAGAATAAAACTACTAGAATAGCAATTGAGACGAGAAGATACTTTGTGGTTTTTAATTGAAGGATTGGAGACATTATCTATTAAATTACCTTCACGGTTCTTATTTTTAAACAAAAAAATCTAAATATAAGAAATTCAGATGGACTAGGTTAACTTTGGTTATTTTTTCTACCCAGATACATCCAACCTACTATCAATGTAAAGAATACAATGCCGGACGTTAACAAGAATACGGGTCTGTAGCTATGTAGCTGTTGCAAAAGGGCGCTTAGTATAGCTAAACCAATTGCAGCCCCGAATATTTGAGAAGTTAAGACAATACCGCTCGCCTGACCCTGCTTTTCATTAGGAACAGATAGCATAACAGCGGTTAAAGCAGGGGCGAAAATACTTGAGAGCGAAATACCCCAGAGAATCAATGTTGGGACAAGCAATCGATAGCTATCTGTACCAACCGTCAGTCCCATCAATAAAAGAGCAACTCCGGATATTAGCAGACCAAAGAGTGTAGGATAACGTGGTCCATACTTATCCGTTAGTCGTCCGGAAATGACAGCTACTATGGGAATCGGAATCATTGCGGGTAAAAGGGCTGCTCCAGCCTGTAACGGATTCATTTTTAGTGCTTCCTGGAAGTAAAGCGCTCCAAATACAATTACCGCAATTTTAGTAAACTGCCCAGTAAAAATTGCAAGATTAGAAGATAAGAATGTTTCATTCCTGAATAAGTCAACTTCAATAAGCGGCTCTTTTGCCCTTAGCTCAATTATATAGAAAAGTGTCAGCATAACTGCGGACATTATGAATAGAAAAATAATGATGTAGGAATCCCATCCCCACTCGGCTCCCTGCATTATTGCCATAACCAAAGGGGTTATTCCCAGAACGAGAGTGACAAGACCGGGGAGATCGATTTTGGGACGAGCGGTTTCGAATGTAGGCTCCCGCCATGACGCCAGGAAAACCAATATTATAATTGCTATCACAGGAACATTGATCCAGAAAATCCACCGCCAGGATATTTCATCAGTTAAGAAACCGCCTACCAATGGCCCGAGCGCAATAAATATAGAGCCTATTGCTCCGTATACACCCATTGCAAGACCTCGCTGCGACGCTGGAAAAGTTAGGGCTAAAAGTGCCATTGAGGCAGGGAAAATCACAGCAGCACCGAATCCCTGAAGAGCTCTAGCGGTTAATATCCATGTGGCGCTTTGGGCAAAACCGGCAGCCAGTGAAAAAATCCCGAATATGAGAACGCCAGCGACAAATAGCGTTCTATAGCCAATGATATCGCCGAGCTTTCCGCCTACCGCGATAAGCCCTGCAATGACGAGTAGGTAAGAGTTTATTACCCAATGCGATAATACGAGGCTCATTGAAAGATCATGTTGAATCGTAGGCAGAGCCACCGCAACAACAGTCTCGTCAAGCATAATAAGCCCGAAAGCCATACTAGCAGTAACAAGAATAACCCATTTACGGTTATTTTCGTTTATAAGAGAACCCGGCATCTTGAACTCAATAATACTCTAAATAAATATTGTTACTAGATATTCTTTTAGGTCAGAAGCGCTTGCGGGCTGGTTACGAAACGCAATATAGCCGTCAGGTCGAATCAGATAGAGACTTGCCTTAGCAGCGCCAAAATCTTTGTGCATATTGTGACCGCTATCAATCCATGTTGACGGAACATTAGGCAACCCTTCTGGAATTTTTTCTGACCCTATGATTAGATGTGTTTCAATTAGATTTCCGTACTCTTTCACAGATTCGACGATTTTAGAGAGATCCTGAATCTCCATATCTTCAGGCTCAGCTCCGGTAAATATTAATAGTTCGTGTTCAGAACCTTTTAATAGTTTAAATAGTTCAGTGGTACTGCTACCGTCGGGACTTTGCAAATTATAGTCCTTGAATCTTTCCCCGGCTTTTAAGTCATGCCCGTGAGGGACATACCCCTCTACTTCTTTTGACTCAAACCATCTCTCATCAACTATGGGGCTGTCTTTGTAGTGAAACTCGAGCTGTGCCAGAGTGCTGACTATCTTGTGTTGAACAGGGTTTAAATTTAAGAGAACACCCATCATTTTATTTCTTATGACACTTAAAACAGGATTATGGAATGTTGCCATTTTGGTAGCTGTATCGGTGAGAGTAACTACTTCTTCCCCTACTTTGTGCCTTTCTGTGTTATAGCTGTCTAAAAGTCCCTCAGGTGACTTGCCTTTGAGAACCAGCGCTAACTTCCATGCAAGGTTATAAGCGTCCTGCATACCAGTGTTCATCCCCTGCCCCCCCATTGGGCTATGTATATGCGCTGCATCCCCTCCAATGAAGACCCTGCCTTCTCTATATCTATCCACTATTCTGTGGTGTAGTTTGAAGTAAGCGAGCCAGTGGGGGTTGGAGATATTGTTATACTCTATCCCTCTTTCTTCCATTAGCTTAAGTACATCGTCCATGATGGGAAGTGCCATCTCTTCATCGATAGGTGCATTTTCTAGCTCAAACATGAGTCTTCCTCTATCACTTTTATAAGGGAAATATGCTGTAAGTCCGTGGGGGTGTATAAAGACAGATAAATTGAACATGGGATATCTCCAATCCAGATCGCAATCTGCTAGAAGCCAGTAATTTGGGTATGGGGCTCCTTTAAAATCAAAATTCAGCTGGTGTCTGGTGACGCTATGAGCTCCGTCGCAACCGACAAGATAGCTGCATTCCATAATTTCATCTGAATTGTATTTTGTCTTTAGTGTGGCGGTAACTTTATCGTCAGTCTGTTTTATTTTTTTTAGTTCTAATTCGCGTTCAACTTCTATTCCATAACTTTTCAGATGCTCATGCAATATCTTCTCACTCAAGCTTTGAGGGATCATTAATGCAAACGGGTATTTACTCTCAATACTTTCAAATGTAGCGTTCACTAAAGGTTTTCCCCGGTCGTATATATCAAAGGCATTGCACTCATTGCCCTCTTTTAAGAATGTGTCTACAATCCCCATGTTATCGAGTAGCTCAAGCGTGCGTGGGTGTACGGCAAAGGCTTTTGATTTATCAGTTGGAGCCATGGCTTTATCTATAATTCTGGGAGTGATACCGTGGCGAAGTAACTCACAAGCCATTGTGAGACCTGTGGGTCCTGCGCCTACTATTAATACGTCAGCATTTTGATTTGCAGAAGCTGTCATCTAATCCTCCATGTGAAATGAATTTGCCCTATAAGCTCAGAACCCTTTTAATCAAAGACTGGGGTTTGGGGAA
The DNA here is from genome assembly GCA_004525335.1 of Thermodesulfobacteriales bacterium. Classification (GTDB taxonomy): domain Bacteria; phylum Desulfobacterota_D; class UBA1144; order Nemesobacterales; family UBA2774; genus CR02bin9. The sequence continues at coordinate 12,951 of SPCL01000021.1, read as the reverse complement.
CATCCAAAAACTTAAAAACAATGAGACAATACCGAATGGGACAATTTTTGAAACATCATCATTTATAAATGATATTGCAGAGCCGAATATAACTATAAGCTCGTTTAAAATCAAAGTTAGAATAGTTATCTTCTGAAGCTCAAACATTAGGGAGTATATTTTTAACTCTGCTGCGGATAGAGAATTGAGCTGAGCGAGTTTGCTTGTATCAATTTCCTTAGTCCTTGGATTTTTAGCCAACAATTCAATATCGACATCTTTACTCAAGAATCGCTTAAGATATTTATCTGAAAGTGCATAACGATAATAAAATATCGACCCCAGCATTGCGATACCGGCAAGAACGTATATCAATAATTCTATGGTGCTGGTTATAGAGGTAGTTAAAGCTTTATTTCCGCCCACAAAAATATATACAAAACCTATATAGAAAAGTATGGAGCCTATGATAACAAACCAGAGTATTTTTTGGACTAGTATTGGAGGACGAATTAATTCTTTTAATTCTTCAGAGATCATAATTCCCTTTTTATCATAGGATTGGTTTTATAAGATTATACATAGCTGCTGGGTAGAATTGAACCGCTCTAAATATGTGAATGGAAATAAAGATTACTTTTCTACTTGTGACTCCGCCTCACTTGATACAGCAAATTGAGAAAGGGGAGCTTCGGGGTTAATGATATCTTTCAGATCTTCATAAGCTATAGTAACAAAAAATGCTCCGTCTGAATATGGCCCTACTGCGTATGGGGCAAATGCAAACTGAATGCCTCGTGGAGATAGAGCAAGCGGTCCTATTTCGTCTTCCTTGAGTGATGTTATCTCTCCGTTTACCACCCATCCAGCTTTTTGTTTATGAAGATCTTTTATAATTAGCTCAGATATAACTGTTACATAATTTGTCTCTTTTTTAAAAAGATCTGACAGTTTTAATAGTTTTGAATCTCCGTCATTAATAGTATAGTTAGATGACACAAAGTATGTGTTGCCGTGAGCGCCGCCAGTGTAGGAATAGACAAGACCGGTGAAGCTTACTAGCTTTTCTGAGTAATATTCTATCGAGTAGTCGTAAGTGAATAACCAGGTGCTTGTGATTACATCGGTCATAAATCCTTCTTTGGCGTCTTTCTGGAATTCTTCTAGAGCAGGCTTCATTCTCTCTCTGAGTTTGATAGAAACATTTTGAATGACTTCATCTTTTGATATCAATTGAGGATATGACCATTTTGCTTCACTGTACTTGCCTTGCTTTATGAGAGAAAAATCGTAATTGGCGACTTTGGTAAATATAAAAGGGAATTCTTTTGTTCCATCAACGCTTGACCATGTCCCTTCAATTGTAATTCCCATACCCTTCGGTATAGGTGTGAATGTGCCGTTAAATTCTCCAGTTTTCTTTTTCTTATCCCCAATCTCAGATAATTTGATTGTGGACTCTTTGAGGCTCACTTGCCCGGATAAAGTAAGCGGTATCCCCTTTTTATCGTAATAATAAGAACCCCTCACCTCACTACCATCCAAAGACAGCTCCATTTGTACAGGAAGATTTTCGCCTATATTTCCAATGTAGTAATATTTAGTCTCACTTTTATCTTCTGCAGAGACTAGGACAGAAAAGAGTAGAAAGGTTAGAACTGTTAGGGATAGAAAATATTTTCTCATAATTTCACCAATAATTTCGGTCTAATCCTCAATTGCTAAAATCTCTATCATTTGCTCATGAACGATTGAATTGGAGGCCAGAATTTCCTTCTCATAAATACTGTATTTATCACCTGTAAATGTGCTTACTTGGCCGCCTGCCTCTTTTAAGATTAAGACAGCCGCCGCGGTGTCCCATGGATTGAGTCCAAGCTCCCAAAATCCATCAAATCTGCCGCATGCTACATAGCAAAGATCAAGCGCTGCCGAACCGTCACGCCTTACTGCCCTGGCCCGCCTTATAAAATTACCAAAGTGTTTAATATTCGCCTCTACCATCCACTCAACTTCGTGCATAAAGCCTGTGCATACATGGCTATGCTCGATTGCATGGGATTTAGAGACAGTTATGGATTCTCCATTTAGGAAAGCACCCTTCCCTTTTTCAGCCGTAAACATCTCGTCTTTTACAGGGTCGTATACCAATCCAACCTCTACCTCTCCGTTAGTTTCTAGCGCAATCGATATTGAGAAAAAAGGATACGCGTGAGCGTAATTAGTAGTCCCGTCAATTGGGTCTATTAGCCAGACATGTTCAGATTCGCTTGAGTCTCTTCCCGATTCCTCCGCAAAAATCCCGTGTGAGGGGAAACTACTTTTAATGTTGGAGATAATTATCTCTTCTGATAGTTTATCTACTTCAGTAACAAGGCTGTTTTTAGCTTTGAATTCAATTTCTTTAACCTTGCCCAAATTTTCCAAGAGTATGACCCCTGCTTCTCTTGCAGTCTTTTCAGCAACTTCTAGATAGTTCACATCCGCTCCTATTTTAATAGTAAATGTTCAAATTTTTATTAGTGTGTTCTTAACTAAAAAGCTTGTTATTGCAAATTTAACTTGTCCTAATCTTCACGGCCTTCAGGAATAATTATCCAGCCAATTATATAGGCAATTACTATAGGGAGCACTCCGGTCAATATTCCTACGAATACAACTCCCAGCCTTACCATCGTAGAATCAACTGACATCATTTCTCCAAGCCCACCACATATGCCTGCAATCATCTTATCATGACTTGAACGATATAGTTTTCTTACTTTCTCGGCCATCTTATACACCCCCGTATTAGAGTAGTATCTAAATTATACCGAATATAAACGTTAATAGTCCGAATATTAACTTTTAAGAATTAAGAAAAGGTTAAGGAGAAAGATCAGTCCAAAGTTTCTACTATCTTTAATTGGTTGTAATAATCCTCTGACATTAGATCTTCTGCCTCTAGAAGATGATCCAAATATGACTTAGTAGGCTTTAGACCATCACGTGTTTTGTGGGGGTGGGCAATATAAGTCTTAATCTCTATATCATTCTTACCTTGATTTGAAACTCTTAGAGTTACCCTGTCATACTCGGCTGGGTAATGTTCATATCTATCTAAATTAAGCATTCCTTTTAAAGTAATTTGATAAAGTATGCCCTCAACCAAACCTTCTGCATTGGTAACAATATTAGCAGCGCCGGCATTTGGAGAAGAGACTGTCTTATTAAATTTTAAGCTGTAGCCCGGAAGTATTAAGAGCTTTCTTGAATAGAAAAGAACACCCCTTTCTCTCATCCTCACAGGATTCATGTTCGAGCCATATGCGAAATAGTTTATAACCTGTGTTCGATCAACTTGTTCCATAAGACTAGAAGGTGACATTATTCAAAAGTCTGGATTTTATAAAGGCCATGATAAATACCACTTTTAGCCATTAGCTGTTTATGGGTACCAAGCTCAACCAATCTTCCTTCATCAAACACGGCGATTGAATCGAAACCGCTTATTGAAGGGACCCTGCTTGAGATTGCTAAGAGTGTAGTACCCTTCATTTCTTGTCTTAAATTTCTCAACACAAGACTTTCAGTTTTAAGATCCAAAGAGGAAAAAACATCGTCAAGAATTAGCACCTTAGGCTTTAGTAATATTGCTCTTGCCAGTGCCAGCCTTTGTCTCTGACCACCCGAAAGACTTAACCCCCTCTCACCGACTCTTGTATCAAAGCCACCGGGGAATTGTATGATTTCATCATATATTTCAGTGGTTTTAGCAGCATTTTCAATTTGTTCCTCGGTAATTTCAGGATTCATAAATGAGATGTTGTCCTTTATAGTTCCACTAAAAACAGTTGTTTCCTGTGGGACATAAATGATGCCGTGTCTGAGACTATCCCTTTTAATCTTTTTTATATCCAGGCCGTCGATAAAAATTGATCCGTCAGGCGGGTCTTCAATTCTAGTTAGGAGATGAAATAATGTGCTCTTTCCTGCACCGGTCGCCCCTGTGATACCCATTGCTTGTCCTATAGGTATTTGCAAAGAAACACCGTTAAGCACCCTATTTCCGTTATATGAGAAAGTTAGATTCCTGAACTCAATATTCCCTTCTATTTCAACATCTACGGCATTGGGTTCCGAAAATGATTTGGGCTTATTCGCCAGAACCGCATTGATCCTGTTTAGTGAGGCGTTTCCACGTTTTATAATGTCGACAGCCCATCCCATCGCCATCATTGGCCAGGTAAGCATGGTCAAATAGACCAGAATCGCAGCGAAATCCCCCAATGTTATATCTAGAGTTATTGTATCGATACCGCCTAACCATAGGAATATTGCTGTCGCTGAAGCTGCAGCGAAAGTGATAATAGGCTGATAGACTCCCCATATTTTTATTAGGCTCAGGTTTTTATCCAAATAGTTATTGCTCGACTCTGCAAAGTCTTTTAACTCCTGATCCTGTCTTACAAATGCTTTTACTACCTTGATCCCCGATATTGATTCCCTTGCACTCTCGGTAAGTTCTGAAAATGAATCCTGTACCTTTTGAAACCTCTGCTCGATCATTTTACCGAACATATAAATCACGACAGCTAGTATGGGGAATGGAATAAAGGCATATAGAGTTAACTGAGGCGATATATATAACATTGCTGCAAATATAAATACTAGAAGAAAAATTCCGTCATAGGCAACCAGAACTCCAAGGCCGCATGCGAATTTGAGGGTCTCAACATCATTAACCGTGTGAGCCATGAGATCTCCAACCTTTTTTTCTGAAAAGAAATCAAAATTTAAGCTTTGAAGATGCGCAAAAAATTCGTTTCTCAGTGACTGCTCTATTTTCCTTGCCGCACCCATAATGAAATATCTCCAAAAGAACCTGAACACCGACATAGTTATAGCTATGATCAGCATATAAAGGCCATATTTGGATATATCGCTTATGGTTGCGTCTTCTAGAGTTAGAGCATCTATAACTCTTTCAATGATAAGCGGAATAGAAAGCTGGCATATATCTACTAGCGATAGTGCTACCAGCCCGGCCAAAAAGGAATATTTATATTTGAGAAGTAGAGAAAAGAGAGTTTTCTTTTTATTCATTAATCAGGCATGAAAAATTTCGTAGAATTATCGTGCTATTTTCAATATTTCCGAGAAAGTTAGTATACCTGAATAGAAATCTATGATCTTAATATAGAAAATCCCATCTAGTTAAGAGCTAGATGGGATTTTAGAGTTTATTAGTTTTGTTATCTGTGTTCGTAAAATATAAGACTCTAAATTACGGCCTGATGTTTACTGGCCTTTCGTAAACTTTAATTACCTCTCCATCAGGAGCATAGTCGGCAGCAAACCAACCTTTAGTTTCTTCGTTCCCACCTATTCTATATGCAACATTAACTTTTTCGACATTACCTTCATTTGATAATTTTTCTCTAACTATAATTGCACCAATTGGAAACTCAGCGTCATCTTTTCCAATAGCTTCAAAAGCAATTGGATTTACATAAATTGTTGCTTTCTCAGGCCATGTCTTCCAGGTTAGCTTGTAATTCTCCGTCTGAATTAGATTCCAAACCTCGGGAGCTAATTTATCAGGCATAGATGCATCAAATTTCTGCTGGGCTTCCTCATGCATCTCCTCTGATTTCTCAACAGCTTCTTCGCCTTGTTTGCATCCTGCAAATACAAATGAAACTGACAAAAATAATAACAGCAGTAATCCTGTGCTTCTCATTATAGCCTCCGAAATATGTTTTGTTGATATATTATCATTAAGATTTATCCAATTACAACTTCTATATAATACTAGCTTATAGTTGGGTATTTTCGAAACTATATTTTTGATTCGAGCTTAATAAATTCAACATGAAATCCCTAGAACTTGTTTTAGAGTGCCGATACTTCAAAGATTTCAGCTGTGAAATATTTTTTTTCTTAAACTAAAAAAAGTACTTGACAAAAAATTTTAGTTATAATATTATTATGACTGACTAGTCAGTTCAGTCAAATTGATGGGTAAAAAAATGGCTAAACCAAAAAAATTGATGAATAAAAAAGCTGTGCCGACTAAAAAACGGGGAAAGGGATCAATCCGTAGAGAAGAAATAATGAAGGTAACTGCTAACCTCTTTTCTCAGAAAAGCTATCACGATGTAACGATGGATCAGATAGCGGAAGAAGTAGGAGTGGCAAAGGGAACGATCTATCTTTATTTCGAATCTAAAGAGAATCTATATCTTGAAATATTAGAGCATACTCACGAGACAATAGAATCGATGTTAGAAAAAGAAATTGCTAAAGACGATCCAGCACCTAAAAAGTTAAAAAAGGTATTGAGGTTGTTATTTGAATTTTATTTTCAAAATAGAGATGTCTTACGTATTTTGACCAGGGATGAAACTCGTCTAATTAGAGAACACTGCGATTTTACAGAGCGTTGGAGACATAGAAGAATAAAGCTTTACAGAAAAATTTTGGAAAAAGGTATTAAAGAAGGATCATTTCGACCTGCAAATACTGAGCTTATGGCTCTTATTATCTTTGGATTGGTTGGATCCGTAATGTCTTTTTATCCAACAGATAAGACTGCGGGAGAAATAGCTGAGGAGGTATTTTCAATGATTTCTGAGGGTATTATGACCACTCATGACGAAAGTGCCTTAGGGGGAAGGGGTTTATAGTAGTACTTTTAGAAGTCATTAACATATAGGAGGTATTTCAAATGGCAGTTTCATATTCATTCAGTTCAAAGATTAGTCATTTTGTTCCACCGAAGCAGTGGGCTAGCATGAGAGTAGCTAAGGATTTAGAGAAAGAGACCGGGCAGAAGATTATTCATTTTGAAAAGGGAGATTATCAAGGTCCTGACTTTTATACTCCGCAGCATATATTAGACGCTACTATGCAGGCACTCAAAGACGGTTATGTCAGATATGACCCGGGACCCGGACTTTCGGAGCTAAGAGAGGCTATAGCACAGGAGATGACCGGGCGGGGAAGACCGACAGTACCTGAAGAGGTTATTGTTACGGCAGGAGCCAAGCATGCATTGACCATGTCGCTATTAACTCTTTTGGACGAGGGAGACCACGTTATATTCCCTAACCCAGGTTATCCGCCTGATGAAGTCTGGGCTAAATATGTAAGGGCAAATATTGATCATACCCCTCTTACAAGTCCTGACTGGCAGTTTGACATAGACAAACTCGATAGCATGATAACACCTAAAACAAAGCTGCTTATCATAAACACACCACAGAGACCAAACGGACATCTGGTTGAAAATCCTGAAGAGATAGCAGAGCTGTGCTTCAAAAACCCACAATTGATGGTAATTACGGACGAAATATTTTCACACGTGACTTATGATAAGCCTCATAAATCCATATCCGCTGTTCCGGGTATGGCTGAAAGGTCATTAGTTATCGACACTTTCTCAAAAACTTATGCAATGACAGGTTGGAGAATCGGATATTTGGTTGCTCCGATACCTGTGATAGATAAGATCTCAATATTCCTGCAAGACAGTATTACAAATGTTGCAGCTTTCATTCAAAAGGCTGCATATGCTGCGATGACGGGTCCACAAGACTGGGTTCATGAAAAGCATGCGATACTGAAACAGAAAAGAGATAGAATGGTTGCAGGTTTAAACACTGTGCCGGGCGTTAGCTGTGACACGCCAGACGGTGCCTTCTATGCATTTGCCGACATTAGAGGAACAGGTCTGACATCTCAGGAGTATACAGATCAATTAGTTGTAAAAGCCGGCGTTGGTGTCGTGGCCGGAACTGCATTTGGTAGCCAAGGTGAAGGATTCATCAGGGTAACTTATGCATGTGCTGACGAAGATATTGATGAAGGTATCAGAAGAATGAAAGAAGCCAACCTAAGTAAATAGGCTTTATAATCAAATTTGAGGGGTCAAGCTTTTATCTACCCACATTCTTAGGTAGATAAAAGCTTAAATCCAAATTTTCGATTCAGAATCTCCTATAAATAAGTTATGTTAATCATATAAACACTTTCCACAACTAGGTGATTCAATATGCTAAGAACCATCGTTTCTAAAAAACTTCATATACCATTATTAGTTCTAGTAAGCATCTTTATATTTTCTACTTCCCTCTTATCTTGTTATAAGGCCCCTGTCACTGGGCGCAACCAATTTATTATTCTTACTCAATCTCAAGAAAATGAGATGGGTCTAACAGCTTTTAACGAAGTATTAAAAAGTGAGGAAATATCTACCAATCAATCCTATAACAATGCAGTTACTCGAGTGGGTCAAAGAATCGCTGCAGTATCGGATACTCAAGATTATGAGTGGGATTTTAGAGTAATTGATGATGATGAACAGATAAATGCCTTTGCCCTTCCGGGAGGCAAGGTAGCTGTTTATACAGGAATACTGCCAGTTGCTCAGACTGATGCCGGGTTGGCGACTGTTATGGCCCATGAAGTTGGTCATGTAGCTGCTCGCCATGGTGGGGAGAGAGTTTCCACAGGAGTTCTAGCTCAATTGGGAGCAGTTGGAATTGGGGCAGCCATGGGCGGGAGTGATCCTTACGTTTATGAAGCCGTGATGCAGGCATACGGACTTGGAGCAAACGTAGGCGTGCTATTGCCGTTTGGCAGATCTCAGGAATCGGAAGCTGACAGAATTGGGCTTATTTATATGGCAAAGGCAGGATATGATCCCAGGGAAGCAGTCGCTTTTTGGCAAAGGATGGATCAAGCTTCTGAAGGAAAATCAGCACCGCCTGAATTTTTATCAACACATCCAGGTTATGAAACAAGAATAAACAATTTAAAGAGGTGGCTTCCAGAGGCAATGACTTATTATAACAGCGCTTCAAAAGCACCGAATAACAAGATTACCGAGTAATTTTCAGATCAAGACAAATATTAGTATTCCCCTTACTATGAGCACCCCTGATCGTATTAAAAATATCTATAGATTACTTTATAAAGAATATGGCCCTCAGGGTTGGTGGCCTGGTGATAGCCAACTAGAGAGCATATTGGGAGCTATACTTACCCAAAATACTTCCTGGAACAATGTAGAGAAAGCTATTAACAATTTAAAAGAGCTAGATCTAATCTCAGTAGAGAAATTAACTATGTTAACAACCCGGGAGCTTGCCCAGCTTATTAAATCCTCAGGATATTTCAATCAAAAAGCGATCAAAATAAAGAATTTCATCACTTTTTTATATGACAATTATGAAGGGGGCCTTGAAAAAATGTTTGAAGAAGAAATAAGTGAGCTAAGAAATAAACTTCTTCAGATAAAGGGAATAGGACCTGAAACTGCCGATTGTATAATTTTATACGGCGGTAATAAACCCATCTTTGTGATAGACACTTATACATACAGAGTGCTTTCTAGACACGGGCTAGTGCCCGAGCAGACAAGCTATAATGAAATGCAGGAACTCGTTATGGATTCGTTAGCTGATGACACTCAGATGTTTAATGAGTACCATGCGCTGTTAGTAAGGGTGGGAAAGGAGCATTGTAGAAAACAAAATCCGATATGTGCGGGATGTCCCCTTGAGGAAGACCCGCACACGGTTTAGATTTTATTAGTTTGAGTGATTTAGAACCGGACTATTGCACAAACTGCTAGCAATACGTTTCTAGAGTAAACTGAAGTTTTTAATTTAAGCCTGACTTAGCAACATCAACTACTGCTTTAAAACTTTCAGGCTCCCTGATTGCCATCTCTGATAGTGCTTTTCTATCAAGCTCAACTCCTGCTTTCTTTAAAGAACCCATGAATTTACTATAAGAAAAACCATAAGGTCTTACAGCAGCGTTAATTCTCGCAATCCATAATCTTCTGAAGTCTCTTTTTCTTTGACGTCTGTCCCTGTATGCATAGGCCAGAGCGCGAATAAGAGTTTCTTTTGCTCTTCTAATATTATTTTTTCTTCTGCCCCAGAAACCTTTGGCTTGTTTTAATAGCCTTTTTCTTCTTTTCCTCGAAGGAACCCCTCTTTTTACTCTCATTTCTTTCTCCTAATATTTATAGACCCTTATTTATACATAAGTTTTTATTCTATTAGCCACAGCACCGCTTACAAACTCAATCCCGTTAAGCCTTCTCTTGCGCTTTCTTGCCTTCTTAGCGTTCAGATGGTGTCCCCCACCTCTTGCTCTTTTTATCTTGCCGCTGCCTGTAAGCTTAAATCTCTTTGCGGCACTCCTATTCGTTTTTATCTTCGGCATTTTCTTTCCCACCTTGAGTATTTTTCTTTGGTGTAATCACCATTATTAAATTCTTCCCTTCCATTTTTGGAGGAATATCAACTCCTCCAAGATCTGCTACCCTTTCAAGAATTCTATGAGCTAACTTTCGACCCAATTCAGGGTGCACTATCTCTCTACCTCTAAAAAATATTCTAATTTTTGTTTTATTGTCTTCGCCTAAGAACTCCCTGATACGACCAATTTTCACATCAAAATCATGATTACCAATGTTTGGGCGAAATTTAATTTCTTTAACTACTTGAGATTTCTGTTTTTTTGCTGCTGCTTGTTTCTTTAATTCATATTTATATTTGCCATAATCCATCAACCTGCACACAGGAGGATTGGCATTTGGTGCAACTTCAACCAGATCAACACCTCTTTGCTCAGATAAATCCAGGGCCTCTTTAATTGTAACAACGCCCAATTGCTCACCACCGGTATCTACAAGCCTTACTTCTCGAGCTCGAATCCTTTGGTTTATCTTAGTCTCAGGTTCTTTATTTTTAGTATATCCTCTTCCTTTCATTCTAGCTATATCTAGTTGACCTCCCGCCATTTTTGGGGGTCAAGTTCAGATTCTACAGAATTTACGAAGTCTTCAATTGTTATAGAGGGTAAGTTCTCTCCTCCCAATTTTCTAGGCGCTACTGTGCCCGATTCCATTTCATTATTTCCTATAACAAGCAAATAAGGGATTTTCTCAAGCTGAGCTTCCCTAACTTTAAACCCTAGTTTTTCATTTCTAAAATCTTTTTCTACTCTCATACCTTTTTCCTTTAAGGTTTTATAAACCCTTTCGCCATATTCTACATGCTCATCGGCTATTGTTGCGATACGCATCTGAACGGGGCTCAACCACATTGGAAACGCTCCCCCGTAATGCTCAATCAAAACCCCAAAGAACCTTTCCATCGAGCCGAATATTGCGCGGTGAATCATTATAGGTTGATGACGAGTGTTGTCATCCCCTATAAAACTCATCTCAAACCTCTCAGGAAGGTTAAAATCTACCTGAACTGTGGAGCACTGCCAAGCTCTACCTAATACATCTTTTATTTTTATATCAATTTTGGGTCCGTAAAAGGCTCCTCCTCCCTCATCCATCTCATACTTAAGGCCTTTGGAATCAAGAGCATTTCTAAGGGCATCTGTCGCTCTATCCCATACATCTTCACTCCCGACAAATTTCTCAGGGCGGGTAGAAAGATAAATTTCATAATCATCAAATCCAAATGTTTTAAGAAATAAAATTGTTAAATCCAGAACTCCGCGCACTTCTTCCTCAATCTGATCAGGTCTGCAAAAAATATGCGCATCATCCTGCGAGAATCCTCTTACACGAAGTAAGCCATGCAATACCCCGGAGCGTTCATAACGATATACAGTTCCAATCTCCGCCCATCTAAGGGGGAGATCTCTGTAGCTCCTAATATGAGTTTTATAAATCATAATATGGAATGGACAGTTCATTGGCTTAAGTTGATACTCGGTGTTATCAACTTCCATCCGTGGATACATATTTTCACTGTAAAATTCCAAGTGCCCGCTAGTTTTCCATAATTCAATATTTGCTATATGTGGGGTGTAAAGAAGCTCGTATCCGTAGCGTTCATGCTGCTCTCGCCAAAAGTCTTCTATAACTCGTCTTATTCTTGAGCCCTTTGGATGCCAAAGAACCAGGCCCGGCCCAATATCTTCCTGTATGCTGAATAGATCAAGTTCTTTGCCAACTTTTCTGTGGTCACGTTTTTTCGCTTCTTCAAGTCTATTTAAGTGATTCTTGAGTTCTTTCCTGTCCCAAAAGGCAGTGCCATATATGCGTTGAAGCATTGCATTTTTCTCATCCCCCCTCCAGTATGCTCCGGCAGAGCTTAACAATTTAAACGCTTTTACAAATCCGGTAGAGGGCGCATGGGGACCTCGGCAAAGGTCGTACCAGCCATCCTGGTCGTAAATAGTTATGGGCTCATCAGAAGGGAGATCATTAACAATCTCTACTTTATAATTCTCACCGGCTTTATCAAAAATACTGATCGCATCATCTCTTGAAACCATCTTTCTAGTTAGAGGCTTCTTCTGATTTACGATCTCCTTCATTTTATCTTCGATTTTCTCTAAATCTTCAGGAGTAAATCCTCTGGAATATTCAAAATCATAATAAAAACCATTTTCTATAACCGGTCCGATGGTAACTTTCGCCTCAGGGAATAGACTCTGCACGGCCTCGGCCATTATGTGAGCCGCGGTGTGCCTTATGAAATAAAGCCCTTCCTCGGAATTAATTTTAATAGGCTCTATTTCAGAGTCTGAATCTATTTCAAAATAAAAGTCAGCGAGATTACCGTTGACCTTAGCTCCAACTGTAGAGTTTTGAGCGCCAATAGATTCTATGATTTCTCCAACTGTGGTTCCTGTAGGAAATGATTTGTTGACTCCGTCCGGGAGTTGTATGTTTATTTCAGCCATAATCTTATTCTTTATTTGTTGTGGTGAGCACGGCAGGATTTGAACCAGCGACCTCTTGCATGTCAAGCAAGCGCTCTACCCCTGAGCTACGCGCTCATAAAGTTTTAAAACGTTTAAGTTTCTTATATAAATCACTACCTGTCAAGCTAAATGGGTAATGTGCAAGGACATATGGCGGTTTTCCCTAGAATGGGGAAATGGCGATATATATGGCACAAACAATTAAAGAAGAGAGGTTGAGATGGGTATTGCCCATAGTGA
>SPCL01000179.1 GCA_004525335.1 Thermodesulfobacteriales bacterium | reverse complement strand
TTCTTGTACTAAAACTAGTTTCCCCATCATATAATGACACGAGTCATATACTTCTATTGCCGCTTTATATAGTACTATTAGTCGGTTTTATCTGTATTCTGTGGGAGTTGCACAAGTATCATGGTAAAGATGTTGACTCTCGGAGGTCACTTTAGCGAATTTGTAGCGTGTGCTATAGGCTAGGGATTTAGCAAGCCCATGAATATAAATAGTGCAGCAAACCATAAACCAAAAGCCAACATGCATATAGATATGATAATAGATAAATATTCAAATTTAGTTGAGCCGAATAGGCGTGCACGTTTCACTGATTCCGGCTCATTATATTCTTCCATACCGAATATCTTGATGCTTTTTTTGTAATTTGATGCCAAATTATAATAAGTAAGACCGCATCCGATAACACATATCCAGAGTGAAACAGTTGCAGACTTAATATAGTATTCGTCAATAGTTTGCTCTAGATTAGTTCTGAAAATCAGCATCCCACCAAGAATTAGCAATGATAGAACTGAAAGTATTCTCATCAAACTAATAGTTGAGCTATAGTAGACTAATTTGTTGAGCTCAAATATCTGAGGTTTACGGTTTAAGATTTTTACGCCTCCTCCAATATCGTAAGCCTTTATCTTAACATCAATCCAATACTTTAGTATGTCTCAATATAAAAACTTGCTGCTTTCTTAATTTGTTCTAAGCAAAAGGGATTGTGGGTTAAACAATAATTCAATTATAATCTTTTATTAAAAGTATTATGTAGTTCTAAATGAGAATATTGCAGGAGAGAGGAATGAGATTGTTTGTCTCTATAATCATACTAAGTTTGTCGATTGCCGTATTAGGATATTGCAAAGGAGATAGTAGGGAATAGTTCTTGAAAGCAAAAGCAATTATTTGATCGAGAATCAAAAAGATGATCACCCAATTGAAGATAAGAAAGAAATGCCTGGGAGCTGATATAATATATAATACAAACTTTACGCTTAATACAGATTTGTATCTATGTTGAATCATGAAATTGAATTTTTTGCTGATCACGTTGCAATATTTCCTAGGAGCTTATATAATCAATTGAGAGTTTGTTCTAATTGTTGTTTGCCGGGCAACTGGCACCGAATGAATAAGATGCAATATAAAGATTTTGCAAAGATTTTAGTGAAGGGCGAAGTCAATTCAGAGAATAAGGATTAAATAACTTGATAGATTACAAAGTCGAAAATGTTACTCTTACAGATGATGAAAAGTCCTTTGTTGTAGATATGACTGTTGAGATGGAAGAAATAGATATTGACTCAGACCCCGTATATATCTCTTTAAGCTTTGCTCTTGTAAACGATTTGAGTGATCTAGATTCTATTAAAGACAAAGCCATTATTAAAGGTAAAAACATACTAAAGAGAGTGTTGCTCGAAGATGCTCAGCAGGAACTTTTTTAATCATTCTTAAAGCCTGATTATCTTACCTTCTAATCCCTAATAATCACTCGTTTTTGCTTTTTTACGACCATGTCCGAAAATAGCCAGCAATTTGAATCTGCTGAGTGTATATTTCTAATATGATTAGCCAGGATGATATTTTCTATGAGGCGATTTTAACTAGGGACTATAGATTTGACGGGAAGTTTTTTGCGGGATCAAAAACTACTTGGATTTACTGCAGGCCCATTTGTCCCGCTAAACCCAAAAGGGAAAACGTCCAATTCTTTAAATCGGCTCTTGAGGCAGAGCGTTCTGGCTATAGGCCCTGTTTGAGATGCTGTCCTGAAAGCGCCCCTAGCTCCCCAGCTTGGGTTGGCAAAAGCGAAGCAGTAAAACGAGGGCTACATCTCTTATTAGGACCTGAGTTCTTTAACTATAATGAGGATACTTTTGCACATGCTCTTGGAGTTAGTTCCCGGCACTTAAGGCGGTTATTCCAAGAGGAAACAGGTAAGACTGCGAAACAGATTGCCGATAATAACCGCTTGGACTTTGCCCGTAAGCTTATTACCGAAACTAGTTTGCCTATAACTAAGATCGCACACTGCTCTGGTTTTTCATCTGTTAGGAGGTTCAATGATGCTATAAAAAAACGCTTTACGCGACCCCCATCAGCCCTTAGAAAATCTAAGTTAGCAACAAAGTATGACAAAAATTGCAGCATTACTCTTGAATTGTCTTACCGACCACCTTTTTTGTGGGATGATCACTTAAGATTTTACAGTGCTCATAGGATTATGGGCGTTGAGCAGGTTGCTGATAATTCTTATTCGCGCTCTTTTAAAAACTTTGGCACTCAGGGACATGTAAGAGTGTCTCAAGCGCAAGATAAGCCTGTGCTGTCGGTAACCGTCGTCGCTCAAGATATGAAATGCTTCTATCCTTTGATGCAGCATATAAGGCAGATGTTTGATTTAAACGCGGATCCTGTAGTTATTGCTAACTCTTTAGAGAAGAATAAATGTGTTTCCAAAATGGTAAGTTTGAACCCTGGACTTAGACTTTCTAGATTCTGGGATCCTTTTGAGGGGGCAATCTGCACAATTTTGGGTCAGCTTGTTTCCCTGGCTCAAGCCAGGAATATGATTGGAAGACTCGTAGCTCAATATGGAGAGACTATAACTAATCCTGAGACTGGGGAAGATGTGAAACTGTTTCCAACAGCTCAAATTCTAGCTCAAGCTAAGATAGAGGCCATAGGTACAACGAGAATGCGTGCTAGAGCTATCAACAAACTCTCTCAAATGGTGCTTGATGGCAATCTCTGCTTAGACGCAACTAGTGATTACGTAAGTTTAAGAAAAACCCTGCTGTCTATTGAGGGGATAGGGTCATGGACTTCTGACTATATTGCTCTTAGGGCCTTAGGCGAGCCCGACGCTTTTCCCTCAGGGGATTTGATCTTAAAGCGAGCTCTCGAAAAATACCCTGATATTAAGCTCGAAGAATATGCTCCTTATCGTTCATATCTAGCAGCGTATCTTTGGCGTGCACATATAAACAATTCTTCGAAAAAGGAGAAAGAATAATGAAGTATTATTACACCGTTATGGAAAGCCCGGTTGGAGGAATTACTTTAATAGCGGACGATGAAAATTTCTGTGCCATATATTGGCCGAATCAGAAACCAGATCACAAGAAATTCCCAGAGCTTGAAAGAAAAGATGGTAGTAATATTTTAATATCAGCCATAAAACAATTAAATGACTATTTTAAGGGAAAAAGGACGGAGTTTGATTTGCCACTCAGACCCGTAGGCACTGCTTTCCAAGAGCGGGTCTGGCAAGCGCTAACAACAATAGGCTATGGGGATACTGTTTCTTACGGTGATATAGCTAATGATGTAAAAAACCCAAAAGCAGTGAGAGCTGTTGGCGCTGCTATAGGGAAAAACCCAATATCTATTATAATACCTTGTCACCGAGTGATAGGGGCAAATGGAAAACTTACAGGATTTGCAGGTGGACTTAGTATAAAAGAGTTTCTGCTCGATCTTGAGAGTTGCAGTGACAATAACTAATTTTATCTCTCCTATGAAAAAGAAACCATTTAGCCAGGCTTCAGAAAATAATAAAGACCATATACTCAATATGCTGAAAGAAGCCTTTGCTGAAACAACTTCCGTATTGGAAATAGGAAGCGGAACAGGGCAGCATGCCATATATTTTGCAGGCAAGCTTGCTCATCTCATTTGGCAGCCGTCTGATATAGATACAGATATGACTGGAATTAAGATGTGGTTAGATGAAGCCGCTCTTCCAAATATCAATGACCCAATTAATCTCGATGTTAATGAGTTGCCATGGGACATAGGCAAGTATGACGGCATTTTCTCGGCTAATACTCTTCATATAATGAGTAAAGCTGAAATTGAGAATATGTTTCATGGAATCGCTCAGGTACTTAAAGATAACGCCACGTTATGTGTATACGGTCCCTTTAACTACGGCGGTAAATATACAAGTGACAGTAATGAGCAATTTGACTGCTGGCTTTATA
>SPCL01000289.1 GCA_004525335.1 Thermodesulfobacteriales bacterium | reverse complement strand
GTGAATTTCCTTGAGCCTCCGGGTGGCGAGAAGCCTGAAAGGGATACGGGAGATGTGGGCACAGACATAGTCCCATATAGATATAACCAAACAGTGGAAAACACATTTTGCTGGGAAGATGATGACCCGGGAGCAGCTCATTTTATGACTTTAGTGGACAGCGGTGAAGAAGAAGTCTTAATGTTAGAAGTCAACGGGGACTGCAAAACACAAGTAATAGAGAAAGGGAATTATCAGATGCGTCTTCACCACGACGGGATGTCCGAGGACACTCATCCCATATTTATACAACCCATGGTTGAAGACCAGCTAGGCAAAAATAGTGATTCCGAGCAGGGAATAATAAAAACAGTAAAGAGAATATTCGAAGAGACTCTTGGAAATATTGGAATTAGCACGGAAGCTAGAGCGCAAACTCTTCAACAAAACATACAGACGCTGCTAAAGACCAATTCTTGTGAGGATTGTAATTTGGAGATGGCTAATCTACCTAAGGCGGATTTGAATGGGGCGAACTTAGATGGGGCAACTTGGTGTAATCAGTGCGTGTGTGCTGCAGAATCAATTGGCCAATGTGTAGGATGTCCGTCAGTAGACATTTGTACCGGACCACCTACAAGGTGAGCGCCTTCTATTCCTTTATATTTGTTAATCCCGGCATTTATTCTGATTAACAGGTTCTGGAGAAGACGAACGAACTAGGGGTGCATAATACACGAGAATGATTTATACTTTACATAGAGATGTGAACAATGGCAGCAAAAAAAGTTTTCCTAGCATACCTGGGCAATAGAAAATGGAGAAAGGTCAGAAGTTCAAAAGCTCCAGCGGGAAGAAATTACCTGAAATATGCCGGGAACCGGAAATGGAAAAAAGTTAGCGCTTCTGTTGGAAAATAACGATTTTTTCTGCTGTCAAAGTTATTGAGACTTGAGCAATAAAAAAAACTCAAACTGCCGTTTCTACTCATACTCAAAATTGAGGCCTGCTAACTTTTTTTGTGGGTGATTCATTCCATTCATGATTCCAACTTCAGAGTGTATTAATAAAAGGGGATCAGTACACGATATAATTGTTTTCCGATTGGAAAGGGGTTAAGCTGAGATTAAGTCTGAGCCTGGAGGAAAAGATATTCCAAAAAGCGGCACTACTCTGTTTCTATACATGGCTGTATCCATTGCCTCCCTCGGAGGGATGATTTATGGTTATGACCTCGCGGGGATAGCGGGGGCGATTCTTTTCATTAAAAAAAAGTTTCATCTCTCCCCTTTTTCCCAGGAGCTGGTACTAAGCTCTGTTCTCTTCGGCGCAATGATAGGAGCCGCGCTCGGGGGCAGACTCACGGACAGGCTCGGGCGCCGTAAGATTCTGATTATATGCGCCGTGATTTCATTTTTCGGAGTCCTGGCCACGGTATTGGCTAATGGTATTTTATCGCTGATAATTGCCAGAATAGTAGTCGGTGCCGCTTTCGGTGTGCTTTCTTTTGCTGTGCCGCTTTACATCTCCGAAATATCCTCTCCAACAAACCGCGGCAAGCTCGTATCGATTTTTGTCTTTGCCATTTTAAGCGGAGTGCTGATCTCCTATCTCGTGGATTATTTCTTTTCAGCTTATGGTGAATGGCGTCTTATGTTCGCAGTGGGTCTTGTACCCGCATTCTTGCTGCTTGTAGGCATGTTCTTCCTGCCGGAAAGCCCAAGGTGGCTCATCAAGCACGGCTATGACGATAAAGCCAGAGATATCCTTGCGCGTATAAGGGGGACAGCTCAGATCGATAAGGAATTGTCCGCTATTAAAGATATTTTAAAGCAGACGAAGCCCGACTGGCATGAATTGATCGCTCCTGTGCTACGCCCGGCGCTGGTACTCGGTTTGGGGCTCGCTATGATAAGGCAGCTTGCCGGTCTTTCTCTCGCTACTTTTTACGCGCCTACTATCTTTGAGCTTGCCGGTTTCCATTCGGCGTCGACCGCTATACTCGAGACCGTGGGCATGGGTATCGTGTTCGTTGTTATGTCCGTTGTGGCGATGAATCTTATGGACAGGCTGGGGAGGAGGCCGCTGATGCTTTTGGGACTGGCGGGAATGTTCATTGGACTAATCGTTCTGGGAATAACTTTT
>SPCL01000255.1 GCA_004525335.1 Thermodesulfobacteriales bacterium | reverse complement strand
TTGGGAAGAAGATGTAACCTTTAGAGTGTTTGGGTACTCACCGATATAAATTGGCGTAAAAACCGAGTCCATCATTGAGTAGCGATAGATGCCTGTATCGAATTTTTTAATTCGATTTAGCTTTAAGACCTTAACATCATCCCCATTCGCATTTTGGGGATTGTCCAGTTTTACCTGTTTTGATTTTGAAAAGTCCTCGGTCACAAAAACCAGCACTGCATACCCTTCGTGAAGCTCACCGTAACGGGCTTGCTCTAGTTTATAGCTCGTGATCTCAGCCTTTCCATCATACCAGTATGCTTTGAATTCCTCTGAGTCGCCCACGGCTAAAGAACCACTCAACTCCTGAGATTCAACAGCTGAAAAAGTTGCTAAAAGAGCAAAAATAGCAATTGCTACTATAGATTTCATACTGTTCATATAATAATGCCTCCATTAAAATTAGTTTATTAGAACCCTTATTCATACACATAGTATAATGGATGAATTCTAAAGAGATAAGATGCATTTTGGCGTAAAAAAACAAGGGCAAGCTAGCGAAAAAAATTTCACCAGCTCGCCCTTTGGAGGATGATGGCAAGTTGATATAAACTACAAATATTATTAAGATTTGATAGTAATTCTGTTAATTGGTTTCCCAGAGCTATAGCAGAAACTAGTTATCACCCATAAAAAGTATAAACTAACTTCTCCAAATTACATAGTAATGACGAGGAGTTTAGTTTTATTGTTTTCTTTCTTCATCAAAAATGAGCAAACTTGAAGTGAATAAAAACATGATATTATGGTAGCTTAATATTTCTATGAAAAAGATAATTGACAATTGGGTGCATATACCTGGTATTCACTGTGGATCTGTAACTTTAAGAGATGTAATGACCCACTATGGTTATACCTACTCAGAAGCAATGTGTTTTGGAATCGGGGGCGGACTCGGTTTTTATTATTCTATAAACAAGGATATAAGCCCTTCGCATATGATATTTGTCAGAGGCCCGGAGATGGAAATAACTTTCCTAAGTTTAATTAATAAAGAGGTCTCCTGGAATCATGCCAAAGGAAATGTTATTGATGAAATAAAAATATATATAAACCAAGATATTCCTGTAGTGATTCAGACCGATATTTATTATTTGGATTACTATAACTCTTCTACGCACTTTCCCGGGCACATAGTGTCGGTATGGGGATATGACGATGAGATCGAAACGATGTTCGTTGCAGATAATCACTTAGAAGGGCTCCAAAAAGTACCTTATGGTGATTTCAGAGACGGCATGGCTTCTAAGGATTTATCTAATCCGCTTGATAATAATTTCATTCAGGTAAAGTTAGATAGACCTGTTGGAAATTTAGAAGATATCATTCCAGAGGCTATTCGTGAAAACGCAAGGAAAATGCTTTATGGTTGCACAGGCGGAAGGGGCGAATCTGGAGCGCATAAGATAAAGCTCTGGTCCGAGGATCTGCCCAATTGGAAAGATGTAGAAGATTGGAAATGGTGCGCTAGATTTGGATACCAGGTTATTAAAAAAAGGGGCGTTGGTGGAGCTGGATTTAGATGGATATACAGGGACTTTTTAAAGGAAGCAGAGGGTATTGTTCCTTTAGTTAAAGAACTCGGGTTAACTCAGAAGATGGATTTGATCGGCAGCAAATGGAGTGATATTGCTATGCTTCTTAAAGAAATCAGCGAGCAAGACAGCCCTGAAGCTGTACTATTAAGCTCGGCATCTAATCAAGCATACGAGCTTTGGGAGCTAGAGACAAAGTTCTACTCTACGGTGCTTGAGAAAATTGAATCTAACTAGACTATGAAACTTTTACTATTTGATATAGACGGCACATTATTATTGACTAACGGCGCAGGGACTAGAGCAGCAAACCGGGCGTTTGAAAATATATACGGTATTTCAGAGGCAATGACAAAAATAGACGCTGCAGGGAAGACAGATCCTATTATTTTAAAAGAGATATTTAAGAACGAATTAAACCGGGACTATTCTCACGAAGAAGCAAAGGAACTCTACAAACTATATATTCCCTTCCTTGAAGAAGAGACTAGCGCTTCAGAGACAACTGTAATGCCTGGAATTCCCAGATTACTTGAGAATCTATCCAGAAGAGAAGATATTGTTCTAGGAGTCGCAACTGGGAACATCGAGCAAGGTGCCTGGATCAAATTAAAAAGTGCGGGATTAGATCATCATTTCAAATTCGGCGGTTTTGGCTCCGATTCACACCTCAGAGAACACTTAATAATAAAAGCAAAAGAAAGGGCAATAGATCATGTTGATAACGGCACTGATATACAAAAAACCTTTGTGATTGGAGACACGCCCTATGATATAAACCACGGTAGAGCAGCGGGGGCCGTAACGGTTGGAGTTGCTACTGGTAGTTACTCCAGAGCGGAATTAGAAGAACACAGCCCAGATCACTTATTTGATGATCTAAATAATTTAGAGATTGTACTCGGAATATTTGAATGATAACTATAAGATTCTTCTCAATATAGAGC
>SPCL01000133.1 GCA_004525335.1 Thermodesulfobacteriales bacterium | reverse complement strand
GTATATATAAATTTACTATTTAGGGGAGGTCAACCAGATGAACAGAATTGAAAAGATTTATCGGATGCGACGGAATCTGCTAATCTGCGCGTTTATTTGTTCCTTCTTTCTTTTCTTTATCATGTGTTTTCCAAAGCCATTCCTATCTTTTCCC
The DNA here is from genome assembly GCA_004525335.1 of Thermodesulfobacteriales bacterium. Lineage (GTDB taxonomy): Bacteria > Desulfobacterota_D > UBA1144 > Nemesobacterales > UBA2774 > CR02bin9. The sequence continues at coordinate 5,473 of SPCL01000133.1, read as the reverse complement.
CGAAGTTACCCTTGGCGTTATCTCAGTAAACTGCATATTTTATTCATTTTCAAGACTTCTCTTGCTCTTACAGTTGTCTTACTAATATTTTTGTTAGCACGATATGTCCTTTACAAATTATCCACTTTGAAAGATCCGGTCATACGTAATGCAGTGGATGACGAAAGAATCCGACTCTACTGGCTGCGGGCATATCGTGCGGCGTTTTTTGTTATGGTCGGAATACACATTATATACCTCTTCTCTGAAGGCTTAATGTATGGCATCGGCTTCCCCCATGCCGCTTGGGTGTCTTCCACCACAGGATTAATGACCTTTTTCGGCACAGCCTTGTTTTACACACGAGAGTTTAAAAATGAGCAATCTTGAAAAAATCGAGCAGATAAGGATGCGAGGCCTAATTATTGTTTTTTGCTGTTCCATCTTGCTTTCCTTCTCATTCATCATCCGCATTCTCTATTCTTGGAACCACGCCTTTCGATCTTTTCCTTACGAAAATGAATTCGCTATAAGCGACATGGCATTAATTGCTCTCATTTCCACCATTACATTGTGGAAACACTTACGCTTGAGAAAGTTAAATAAAACGGGCCCTTCAGCACGGATTGCTTCAAATGACGAACGTGTGAGATTCAACTGGTTAAAAGCATATCGTGTGGCCTTCTTTACCGTTCTGTTCATTCAGGTCGCTAGCAAAGGCCCGATCATGATCTGGGGGGCGCCGTGGGATGTCCCATTTCAATCGCAACTTTCCCTAAGCGCGGCCATTACGACGGTGCTCGGTGCTTTCGTTTTTTATAATAGGAAAGACAGACATGAATGACTATGTGTTGAAGAACAACTTGAGGGTGCTCAGAGCGAAGCACGACATTAGTCAAGAGGGATTAGCAGAAAAGGTCGATGTCACCAGGGTTACTATTAATAATATAGAAAATAGCAAGTGGGTACCTTCTACGGTATTAGCCCTAAAGATCGCTAAGATATTAGGCGTAACTGTCGAAGATGTTTTTTGGCTAGCCGAGGAGAAGTCTAATACTGTCGGGTGACAGAACGCATCCGAGATAAGCTTTTAAGTCTGAAGATTTCTTATTTCAAAACCCTCCATCTGCCCGTCCCCGTCCCTCGTGCTGAGGAAGGCGCAGAAAATGACCGAGGTGGCGCGGGAGGGGCCTTCTGACTGAGAATCCTTCGACCTTCCAAGCACCTGTCTCAGTGAGGCCGGCTGGGAGCGCTCAGGTCTAGTGCCGGACCTAATTAGTTTGACTCAGGGATAATGGGTTCATAGTCCCTTTTATATATTTTCTTAAAAGCGGTTACAAAATATTCAGTCTCTCTAAATTCTCGAAACAAGGGCCAACTGCGGAAACTCTCTTCATTAATAGGATCTTTGCCATTCATAGTCGACATTACTTTTTCTGCCTCTTCATATTTCTCTTTCAATACATTAATGGCAAGTACGAACTTACTACTTGCTGAGCTCCAGTCAACAGCATCAAGCAAAGTGTTCATTCGCTTCTTTTGCCCAAGTGCCTTTAAACAGATACATGCATTAATCACATATATCTTATGCATTTCATCATCAGAAACGAGGTTCTTTGGAATCGCTAAAGCAAAATCAAATACAACCTTAGCGAGTTCCCATTGTTTATCGTCCTCCAAAGGAACCCCGATCATAGAGGTTAACGAACAATCTGCGTCCTTAACACAACTTTTGAATAACTGGCGATGTACTCCTTGTCCAATCCGTAATCCAATTTCATAAATTATCTTATAAGCTTTCTCAAAATATTGATTGTCAACGGACAAACAAATTCCTTCTTTTATCTTTTTAGCAATTTTTATACCGTGCGTTTTACAGGATTTGAGGTATTGACAATTTACTTCACCGCCGCAATGCACAATTAGATTTCTTCTTTCCGTAATTTCAACAAAATCATTCCAAGATGAAAAACTATCCTTTAATCCTAATTTTAGTCTTTTATCTAAAAATTCAAGTTGCTGCTCGTGAGATGAATGAATGATTTTATCAATTTCTTTGCTTATAAACTTATCGAGAATATCGGACATATCGTTAACATCGGCAATATCTTCATAAGAAATTGATTTATCGGAATTCTTCAGTTGTTCAGGATAAGTTTTAAATAATATTTTTAATATGTCTGATAGGAATTCATCATATTTAGAGACAAGGAGAACGAGCGAATTACAGCGGAACATTAGGTTGGCCCGATGCAACTTATTTAGATTACTAGCCAGATATCTAACATTTGAAATTATTTTCTGTTTATCCTGAAGTTTAATATTACTTTTCTTTTTTTTATTGATTGTTTTCAGATGCTCGATAATTTTATCGATTTTCTTTGTTCGATCATCATCTAATTTCTCTAGCATTTGTACAACAACACTGAACATTTCTCTGGCACAGAGAAGGTCTTGAAGAAATGCTTGTGTTATTAAAATAAGGCGGTCTGCCATTGACGGACTTTTGCCTTTACTCGTTTTATCGACCTTTTTGGATTCTTTTACAATCCGCTTTTTCTTAGGCATCACAACCTCCCGCTGACTTCTGTCATCTATCCTAACTCCTGTCTAGGTGTACAGTCAAATCCTATATCTTGTGGTCGTTAACATTCCTTTTTGGAATCTGTTTTCGTGCTTCTTCAAATTAAAATTACTTGGATAAATCCCCGCCCTCCCCAACGTCTCTCTCTATGAGGCCAACATCCGCTCAGCGTCCCGCGCTAGCCAGGGGGAGCGCCCGGGTTGGTTTGGACTTCTCTAAGGGTCTATTTCTCTGCCCTGTGGAATCGTCTCTTGCATCACCGGCGGCGCCGCAGTAGAATCGGGGCGGCAAAAGTAAACGATATCTCCGAACTCGAGAACCCGAGAGTGAAGATACATGAACGCGATAATAACACTTGCCGTGGGAATTTTAGCAGGATGGTTAATAACTGCGCTTTATTATAGAAAATCAAGCCGGGATCAGCGCCATCTCTTGGAGAAGGTCCCTGAAGAAGTTAGAAAAGCGTTAAAAGAGGATCAGAGAGATAGGCTTACCGTGAGAGAGCTTAATGAATTGCTCGAATCGAAAACTATTGATAAGACAAAGACTGGCCTCGAGGTCTTTAAGGTATGCCCAAAGTGCGGATCTTCTCATCTGAGCAAGGGAAAAAATTGGGAAGTAAGTAGCCCCGACGATGCGTTCCAATACAACGAGGTATGGTGTGCAGACTGCGACTGGAGCAAGAATGATTTATTCGGCTGAGTTACCCGCAGTTGCTTTCGCCTGATGAGGAAACTGAGGTTCAATAGAGGGGATGTCTACAAAACCTAGCGCCAATTATATAGAAACACTCAAGCGATTTCGCAGGAAGGCAGCTGAACTGCGAGAAAGTAAGTTAATAAAGGAGAATTTCTCTGTAGGTTTCACCATGACGTGGAAAGCATCTGGCCTTCAAGTAAGTGTAAAAGAGCCTGATGATACAAGCTTGCGAGCCTATCTCACGACCTTCCGCCAATTCATTATGCAGAAAGAACGGATTAACATCGATAAGGTCTATACAATTCTCCAGGAGCATTTAAAGGACGAGAAACTCAAGGGATACCTGGCCAAATCACAAGTCTATTGGCAAAACGCATGCAAGAAGGCTTCATTCGGTATGATTTACAATAAGAAGCACATATCGCCTCAGGAAATAACGGATCTATTTTTATATGGGGATATCTTCCACGGTGACCAAGAAAAGGAAGTCGCATTAAATGCTCTGTTTCCGCATGAGCGGAACCTTTTCAAATGCCAATTTCTTGAATTCGTCTTAAGGGCGACAGAGCAGATACTTTACGTTGATCGCATAATTGGGAAAGCCCTGGACGACGACCTTTTTTGCTAAGCGCTTCCTGGAGTGAGAATTCCCCGCCCTTCCCAGCGTCTATCTCTGTGAGGCCAACATCCGCTCAGCGTCCCGCGCTAGCCAGCGGGAGCGAGATAACCTTTTCAGATTAGATTAGTTCCTTGACAAGCGCGTGAAAGGGTTCTAGCATCGAAGAGTGGGACGGTCGGCTGAAAAAGAAATTCGTTGTGTAGCATTTTGCCCGCATTGTAATAACAGGGCGCCCCAAACCTTAGTTCATACACAAGAATTCGAGACAACTGTACCTAGCGGAGCTGGTGATGAAGAAACAGAGATTGTTGCTCATTACTATGTCGTCTCCTGCGATACCTGTAAGGGGATATTGATATATGCGGATGTTTTTACCGATGGTGACGAGACGAATTTTATTGACTATTTTTTAGTTTGGCCTGAGAAGAAAACCCTACCATTTCCAGTCCCTAAACATATAAAGCAGATATACGAAGAAGCAGTTGTTATACAGAAGGCATCGCCGGACGCATTCGCCGTGCAAATCAGACGCGGTCTTGAGGCAATTTGCATCGATCGTGGCATCAAAGAGAAAAACCTGCAGGCTGCACTAAAAAGGCTTGCAGAAAAGGGCGAGATTCCCAAGGTTCTCGCGGAGGTGACTGATGTTTTGCGACTGTTAGGGAATGTTGGAGCTCATTGGACAGGCCAGCACGTTCATCCTTCTCAAACTCCTGCCTTGGACGATTTCTTCAAAGCGATTGTAGAGTACATATACGTTGCCCCGAATAAGCTATTGGAATTCAAAAATCAACTTGAAGAATTCAAGAAAGTTGATAGCGATAAAAAATAGGCTATACCGAATTGAATAGCGAAAAAGTCTGCGAAACTGTTTTCAAGCAGTACTTAGAAAACCTAGAGCCTAATATAATTATGCCATGGCAAGACCATCCCAACGGCCCATATTCGCCCCCTGATTTCAGTTTGATATTTAAAGAAAAACTTTATGCCGTTGAAGCAACGGCCTTGGAGGTAATGAAAAAGAATAGTAAAGACGAAGTTAATGTAGTGACTTATACAAAAAGTCGCATTGACCTTGTTAACGAACTTCAAAAGCAAGCTGTTGAATCGGGCATACTAAGAGGGAAATACAATGTCCATTTTATGATGGATTGGCTGATTAGATTAACCCCGATTGTCAAAAACCATATAAGAACGCAAGCTTTTAGTTATATCCAAAAAACCATGACTGACGATAATTTTCATAGTTCGCGTATTCGTTACAAGTCTACATCCATATGCGAGATATCCAAGAGAGCTAATTCTCCAAATCGAATATCTATAAGTTTTTCGGATGCAGTTTGGCCCGGAACCCCTGAAATTCGTCAAAATATATGTGATATGCTCCAACATGCTATTTCAATTAAAAAAATCAAGCTGACAAAAGAGAGTGTTCCCCCACCTTGGATACTACTTATTTATAATTCCGACCCCTTTGCCTCACAAGAAGCATTCAACAATTGTATAATTGAAAAGAAGATTAAAGAGATAGAATTCTTTGATTGCATCTTCATTGTGATGCCGTTCGTGCCATTGAACGGATTCGTGCTTTG
>SPCL01000294.1 GCA_004525335.1 Thermodesulfobacteriales bacterium | reverse complement strand
AGCTGGACAGTACCCGAACTCAATAAAGAACTAAGACAGTGGGAATACGTATATAACTGCATAAGACCACATCAGGCGCTTGGGTATAAAACACCCTTGCAGTTCTTAAGGGATAAGGGCATTATTGATAAATACCAAAAACCCCCCTATTTGTCTCATATGTAGTGAACCTATACATAAGCTATTAATTTTTATTGATTTTTGCTATAATAGTCTTATAACGATTATTGTCGGAAGGTGAAACTCATGGACCATGATAAAGGTTTGGGAAAAGATGTAGATACACTTAAGGAAGATATTTCTAAGTTAAAAGACGACCTTGCAAGTATCGCTGAGACATTGCTCGAAAAAGGCAAAGCGGAAACCGAAGATGCTAAAGACAGGTTAGGTGAGAGGCTTGGGGATGAATTCCAGTCTGCTCGTGAGAAAAGCAAAGAAACTGTAGCATCGTTGGAAGATCAAATTAGAGAAAAACCTTTAATGAGTCTACTAATAGCTTTTGTTATAGGACTTTTTCTAGGCAAGCTCTTTGATCGAAGGTAAATCATTTTGAGTAACCTCAACAGAATAATATTAACAGTCTTAAAACCTGGAAATGAATATGTGAAGGCAGTAATAACTCGTCTTATTATATTCGCTGCAGTTTTATTTGTCTCCACTATTTTAATAATTATAGGCTTAGGGTTTCTTGTATGGTCGTCTTTTCTTTACCTGAGTACGGTATTAAACCCCTATGTTGCTGCATTGATTAGCGGGCTGATAGCTATATTGTTTGCTGGAGTGCTTTTTGTGATTGTAAGTGCATTTACTAAGGCCTCAGGTGATAAGAAGAGCAAGGAAAATCAAGACAAAGCGCCAAAATTTGTTGATACTTCAAAGGTTGTTGAAGAATATCCACTCGAATCAGGACTCATGGCTATGGCCGCCGGGTTCATCGCAGGCTCATCTCCAGAATCAAAGAAAGTTTTAACAGAGTTGTTCGTAACACTGAGCAAGAACTCCTCAGAATAATCTACTTAGCTGCCCATACATCTCTCAATGAATGATCCGAAAATCTTGGCAGAACTTTCTCCATCCTCAAGCTCAGGGTGCCATTGTATACCTAATATATACTTTTGGTCTGTGGATTCTATTCCTTCTACTATTTGATCTTCAGTTTGAGCACATTTTCTTAACCCGTCCCCAACCTGATCCACGGCTTGATGGTGATAGCTTTTTACGGCGAGTTTAGCTGATCCGATTATCTCAAATAGCTTACTGTCTGAATCAACGCTAACGTCGTGCAGAACCCCCTTTTCATGCGGCATAGCATCGGGCAGAAAGGCGTAAATATCTTGATAAAGTGTCCCACCAAAAGCCACATTTAATAACTGCATCCCGCCGCAAATTCCAAGCACTGGTAGCCCTCTATTCAATGAACTATCCAGAACCGCAAACTCCATCTCAGTTCTTTCAAGACTCATCGGCCGAAGTTTCGGATGTGGGGCTTGGTTGTAATATTTCGGGTCCATATCTCTTGATCCGGGCAATAGTAGGCCATCAATCCTTTCCACAGTTTCTTTTATCAGAGACGTGTTATGGGGCATAGAAGGTATTAGAAGCGGAATCCCACCAGCGCTCGCTATCGCATGGGCGTACTTTTCCTCTATCTCAAAATTACCGTTTTTAATATCTGTGGTTATGCCAATAATAGGTTTGTTCATAATCTCGATTGACTCGGTTCTAACTTTCTTTTTAGCTTATCATAAAGAAAAAGCCCGGTTCATATAAATTTGTATATAGTAGTGTATCTTATTGGTAAATATTTTAGCTGAAATTAATTACGATGAAGAGAAGGTGAGCAATCATGAATAGAAATTTTAAAATGATGTTTCTAATTGTTTTTGCAATAGGATTTTTTGCCGGATGCAGCTCGATAGAAAAGATTGTAGATCCTTTTGTTGGAAATTGGGTTTCCGGGGCTTTTAATTTAGAGTTTCAGAGCGACCACACGTTTGAGCTCTCAATCGGTAAACCCCTATCAGTTAATTTGGATGGAAAATACGAATACGATGAAGAAACACTAACTT
>SPCL01000068.1 GCA_004525335.1 Thermodesulfobacteriales bacterium | reverse complement strand
GTAATAGGTCATCCTGATCTGTAATTTTAGGAGAAATCGTTTAACAAGGTCCTGACTGTATGGAAACAATAAGCATACTAGGTTGTGGTTGGTTAGGCCTACCTTTAGCTGAGCATCTTATTCAGTCCGGATATAAAGTTAAAGGCTCAACTAGAACCAAAAACGATATTTCCATTTTAGAGTCAAAGGGGATAAATCCCTGCTTTCTGGTAATTGATCCTGAAGTTAGAGGGGAGAATCTGGAGGGCTTTTTTGATAGCGATATCCTGATTATCAACTTCCCCCCCGAAAGACGGGACGATATAGTTGAATACCATGAACTTCAAGCTGTTTCATTAATACAAAGGATCAAGCTCTCATCTATAAAAAAAGTTGTTTTCGTAAGCTCAACCTCGGTATACCCAGATTTAAATTGCGAAGTTACTGAAGATGAAATAGAGGAGCCTTTCAAATCGTCAGGAACAGCTCTTCTCAAATTTGAAAGTCTTTTAAATAACAGTGTCGAATTCAAGACGACAATCCTCAGATTTGCCGGACTGATAGGATACGAGCGGAAACCAGGCAGGTTTCTAGCTGGGAAAAAAGAGGTAATAAACGCTCAAGCGCCTGTAAACCTTATCCACAGAGATGACTGTATAAATATCATTCACCAAATAATTCAGAAAAACATATGGAGTGAGACGTTTAATGCCTGTGCCGACCTGCACCCTACAAGGAAAGATTATTATATAAATACAGCCAGTAAGCTCGGATTGATCCCCCCCACGTTTGTCGAAACTAATGACTACAGCTATAAAATTGTTAGTAATGAGAAGTTGAAGAAGCGATTAAATTATGTGTACAAATACCCCGATCCATTTGAAATCGACAACGATTGATTAAATAGAAAAAATTTGGTTTTGATTGCCCTTCTGTTATACTTTATTTTAATGTCTTCATGAATTCTGGTAAATTAAAAAATATAATGAAATCAGACAATAAAACTGCTTTGATTCGTTTTCTAGCCTTCCGGGTGACAGAAATATTCTGTATTATTAAATCCATATGACACTTTTTTGTACAAATACTTCTTTTTATAACTTAAGTGCTTGGGGAAACCCAATTTTGACAAAGAACCTATGGAAGGAGACTGTCTAAATATATGCGGGACATAATTGAAAACGGTATAAATAAATATATGCAATTTGAAGATAACAATATTGTGAGAGAACTTTATGGACAGCAGAACGAAAACCTCAAGGAAATTGAGAATTTATACGGAATTAAGATTCACTCAAGGGGCGGCAAATTAAGTCTAGAAGGAAAAAGCAATGAAGTTGAATCGGCATATAAATTTCTGTCAAAAATTTATACTTTGATGGAAAAAGGCTATTCACTTGATCCGGGTGATCTTGAGTTGGCCTCTAGGATAGTAAATGAAAATAGCATTCAGCTTGAGGATGTTTTTTTAGATACGGTTTGTGTATCAACACGAAAGAAAATAATTGCTCCTAAAAGCCTAACTCAAAAACTCTATATTGAATCAATAAGAAAACACGATATAGTTTTTGGAGTGGGTCCTGCCGGAACGGGAAAGACCTATCTTGCCATGGCAATGGCCATATCGGCTTTTGTGAATAAAGAAGTCAACCGAATAATTCTTACAAGGCCTGCTGTAGAAGCAGGCGAGAAGCTTGGCTTTTTACCAGGGGATCTGTCTCAAAAAGTAGATCCCTATTTAAGACCGCTTCTTGATGCACTATATGATATGATGGATTATGATAAAGCGTCTAGGTTGATTGACAAAAACGCAATTGAAGTTGCACCCCTGGCTTTTATGCGTGGTAGGACATTAAATGATGCGTTTGTAGTGCTTGATGAAGCACAGAATACAACCCCAATGCAGATGAAGATGTTTCTTACTAGGCTTGGTTTTAACTCAAAAGCTGTCATTACTGGAGATACTACACAGATAGATCTTGGCAAAGGGGAAAAATCAGGCCTTCTAGAGGCTGAATCATTGGTGAAGAAAATAGAGGGGATTTCTTTTGTATATTTTTCTAAAAATGATGTTGTTAGACATCCACTTGTAAGACAAATTATAGAAGCATATGAACAAATGACATAAATCTTGATATAATATTTTTTAGTTATTATGTGTTTTGCTGGGAGGCTATAATGAAAAGAAAATTATTTTTATTTGCAACATTTTTTTCGCTAATATTTACCCTATCGTCCTGTCAGAATCGTAATTGGCGGTCTCCTGATACTTCCATAGCTACCCAGAATGTTAGTATCGCTAACCTTATCTCAAATAGGCAGGCTTATGACAGTGCAGGCGTATCTCTGATAGGGAAGGTCTGGAATCTTGAAACTAGCAACACTACAGCTAAAAACGACGAAGGAATTACAGGCACTTATACAACCTTTATGTTGGCAGATAAAGCAGGTACGTCAGTTGATATTTATGCCTCAGGAGAAGTCCCTATTCAAGAGGGCGACTTTGTAAGGGTTGTTGGTATATTTAGAAAAGAATTCCAGCCTTCTGGGGATTATTTTCTAAATGTAGTTGATGCGGTTCGTATTGAAGATTGGAAGCCAGGATTTACCTACTGGCTTAGAGAGCTGGAGTTTGATTAATAGCGTTTTTGGGAAATAAAGGAATCTTAAGAAAACAATTCATGTAGAAATATAATCTTTTCTCTTGAAGGTCCCAAAGAAACTGTATAGATCGGCACCCCGGTTACTTCTTCTAACTTTTTCAGATACTCCCTCGCTTGTATGGGAAGCTCAGAAATTTCTTTTGCATTTGAAATGTCTTCAGTCCATCCGTCCATCTCTTCATATATAGGTTCAACCTTTTCTAATACATGACTGGTAGATGGGAAAGAAGTGAGTTCATGCCCATTGTATTTATAACCTACACAAATCTTTATCTTGTCGAAACCAGAGAGTACATCCAGCTTTGTTAGAGCAATCCACGAGATTCCGTTAATCTGAGCTGCGTATTTTAAAGCAAAAGCATCAAACCATCCGCATCTCCTCGATCTCCCGGTTGTTGCCCCGAATTCTCCGCCTGCTTGGCGTAATTTTTCTTCGAGGTCACCTGACATCTCAGTTGGAAAAGGTCCCTCTCCAACCCTTGTCGTATAGGCCTTGGCAATACCTAAAACAGTATCAATTATTGTCGGGCTTACACCTGTCCCTGTTGACGCCCCCCCTGAGCCTGAGCTTGAAGATGTAACATATGGATAAGTGCCGAAATCTATGTCCAAAAGAGCCCCCTGAGCTCCTTCGAAGAGTATGTTCTGACCATTTGAAATAGAATCATTAAGTAGTGTAGAAACATCGCATGAGAATTTCTTGAGATCTCTTCCATATGCAGAATATTCCTCAAAAATTTCTTCAAAGTTAAGCGGCTCCCCACCCAGCACTTTAGTCAAGTATAAATTGCGTTCTTCTAATACTTCTTTTAATCTTGAAGAAAGTGAATCCGGGTCGATTAGATCTGCAAACTTTATTCCCCGTCGAGCGGCCTTGTCTTCGTAAACCGGACCAATTCCTCTCCCCGTTGTGCCGATTTTGCCCTTTCCATTCATAGACTCACGGGCGATGTCAATTGCTCTATGATAGGGCATAATTACGTGAGCACGGTCACTTATTTTAAGGTTAGTCTCATCCGCTCTATATCCGGCAGCTATTAATTCTTTTATTTCTTGAAGCAGTACTTTTGGGTCTATTACAACGCCGTTTCCTATAACGGATAGTTTGTCGTCTCTAAGAATGCCGGAGGGTAAATGGTGAAGAATAATTTTTTCCTCTCCAATGACAATTGTATGTCCAGCGTTATTGCCGCCCTGGTATCTGGCTATTATATCTACCTTCTCAGATATCAGGTCAACAATCCTTCCCTTTCCCTCATCTCCCCACTGAGCACCAATCACAACTACATTTGGCATTCTAAATTCCCCCTTTGAGAAGTTCTTCGAGGTTTGAGAACTCTTTGCCGGAGCCCTTTCTGGATTCGATGAGTTTCAATTTTCTTGGCGTTTCTAATAGTATTACGCCATAAAAATTTGAGGCGCGGTTTTCTTTTAATCTAAGTTCCTTTTGTTGAGGATTTAGGTTTAAGTCTAGTATAACTTTGAACCCGCTTGATCTGAGCCACTCTGTTAGATGAATTGCTTCCCGCCTTAAGGACGGTTTGTTAGGTATAACAACAAAATGTATTTGGTTGTTTTCTACGTTGTTTTTTGAATAGTCCATTAAAGATTCTACATCGACAGCAAATCCCGTAGCAGCTGCGTCACGGCCATATTTGCCCATTAATTCGTCGTATCTCCCTCCTCTAAGAAGAGGGGAAGGCAGCACTTGGGAAAGTATTTCAAAAGTAACTCCTGTATAGTAATTAAATCCTCTTAACTCAGTTAAGTCTATATTTACTTTATAATCCAGTTAGTAGTCATCGACAACATTTAATACATTATCAAGTTCTTTGATATATTTTCTTATAGATACTATCTTCTTAGCTTCTTCTAATACATCTCTACCCCCGTATAACATGGGCAGGCGTTTTATTGCGTCTTTTACATTCTTATTTGCGTTAGATTTCCTTAATGCTTTCTCTAAAGCCTCTTGGTCTTTTTTCTTGATCGCTTCTTCAATTTCCGGCCGTACATCGCCGGTTTTAGCTAGTAAATTTCTTAAAATTCCTGTGTGTCCAATATCAAGAACCAGCTTTTTTATCCCGGATTTGCTAAGACACTTAATTCCCAGAGCAATTATCTCAGCATCAGCCTCAGCAGAATTCAAACCAATAAGCTCGCACCCTACTTGAAAGATCTCCCTCTCTTTACCACTCCCCTTTTCTTCAAATCTGACCACTCTTCCGTTATAACATAATCTTAGCGGCGAGGTTAGGTCTATTAGCTGTGTGGAAACTATTCTTGCAATTTGAGGTGTGATATCCGGTCTAAGGGCTACTATCTCGCCTGTAGACGGGTCAACAAATTTCATGACCTTACTTTTAAGCTCATCCCCAAGCCCAACTGAAAGAGGCTCCAGGTATTCAAACAGAGGGGTTATTACTTTTCTGTATCCCCATCTAGAGAATTCTTCAAGCAGTCCCTCTTCTATTCTTCTAAGTTCTTCTGCTTTTTCAGGAATATAATCTTTAACCCCTTGGGGGAGACTTAAGCGATCTACCATTTAAAATTTAACCTGCGCAACCGAAATAATATCGGATAGATTTGATATTTGTTCTATAACCTCTGTTGGTACCGGGGAATCTACATTGGTAAATACAATTGCTCTTCCGCCGATGGCCTCTCTTCCTAAGTGAAGCCGGCCTATATTCACATTGTTATCGCCCAGGATTGTGCACATGGATCCAATGAATCCCGGCCTGTCATTATTTTCACTTACCAGCATATAACCTTGCGGCACTAAGTCAATTGTAACTCCGTTAATTCGAACTATTCTGGGTTCTTCCTTCCCGAATATTGTGCCCGAAACCTGATTTTCACCCTCTGTTGTCTTTATCTTCATGGTTATCAAGCTTGTAAAATCTTTTGCTTCCGATGATTTGGATTCAACTACCTTGATTCCTCTTTCTTTAGCAATTACCGGGGCATTAACGTGGCTTACTACTACGTCCAGCATAGGTGTAAGAAAACCCTTAAGCGCTGCTACCGTAATTGGGGGAGTGTCTAGCTCCGCTACCTCGCCATCATATTCAATATGTACTTCTTTAATGCCGCCCTTACTAATTTGTCCCTGAAGTGTCCCAAGTTTCTCAGCCAAATTGAGGTAGGGTTTCATTACGGATAGAGCTTCAAGGCTTACTGAAGGCATATTCACAGCGTTGTTTACTACTCCGTTTACTAAGAAATCAACGATCTGCTCAGCAATCGCAAGTCCAACCTTTGTCTGTGCTTCAGCAGTGGAGGCGCCCAGATGTGGAGTCATTACGATGTTTTCTTCAATAGACAGTATCGGATTGTCTTCGGCCACAGGCTCAGTTGTGAAGACGTCAAATGCGGCTCCTGCAATTTTCCCCGATTCTATAGCTTCTTTAATATCCGCTTCGTTTATTACCCCGCCTCTGGCGCAATTAACGATTATCACTCCCGGTTTTGTCTTCTCAAATGTATCTTTATTAATAAGGTCTTTAGTGTCTGGAGTAAGGGGTGTGTGTATTGTGATTACATCAGCTCTTTTAAGAAGCTCGTCTAATGAAACCAGCTCAACACCAATTTTATCAGCAGCTTCTTGTGTGAGAAATGGGTCATAAGCTATAACGTTCATCTTAAGTCCCATAGCTCTTTCCGCAACTAGCTTTCCTATATTTCCAAGCCCGATGCAGCCAAGAGTTTTACCGTATATTTCAATGCCTTTAAATTTGCTTCTTTCCCACTTTCCCGCCTTTAGTGAAGCATGGGCTTCGGGAATTCTTCTCGCTAGCGAAAGCATGAGACTAATTGTGTGCTCAGCGGTTGTGATCGCATTAGCCTCAGGGGTGTTCATCACGACAATGCCCTTTTTAGTGGCGGCCTCAACATCAACGTTGTCTACTCCAATTCCGGCTCGTCCAATAGCTTTCAGATTAGTTCCAGCTTCAATTAGGTCGGCGGTTAGATTAGTTGCACTTCTTATGATAACGGCCTCAAAATCGCCGATTATTTCCATTAGTTCTTCTTTGGTAATACCCTTTCTTACATCTATATCAAGTTCTGTGGCAGCCTCAAGGATCTCAAGACCATCCTTGGCCATACCGTCTGTAATTAGTACTTTCAATTTTTCCTCCGAGAAACTTTTAGGGGTGTTTCTTAACGGCATAACAATATATGCGAGCTATGAATTGTTGTCAATTTGATGTTAGCAGATGCGTATAGGGAAATTTCAGCAGAATACATAATTATCTAGTTTCAACCTCTATTTTGTCCTACTTTCTAAGATCAATAATTGTGAACCCTCTCCTATTAAGTTAATCTTCAGCCCAATCTATGAACGAAGAAAAAATGTCCTTTATTGATCACCTTGGGGAACTAAGGCTGAGACTTCTATGGTCACTGCTTGCTGTGGGCATATTGTTTATTCCGGCTTATTACTTTTCCAATGAGCTTTTCGAATTTTTAATGAAGCCTCTCATCGAAAATCTCCCCGAGGGAAGCTCTTTAATCTTTACTCGTCCTGTAGAGGGTTTTACAACTTATTTAAAAGTTTCTTTTTTTGCTGCTCTTTTCTTGGCAGTTCCATTCATCCTTTATCAAGCTTGGAGATTCATAGCCCCCGCTCTATACAAAGAAGAAAAACAGATAGTAATTCCGTTTATTTTCTTCGGATCTCTTTTTTTTGGATTAGGAGCGGCATTTTGTTACTACGTTGCCTCACCCCCCGCGTTTAAGTTTCTATTAAATGAGTATTCCTCAGAATATGTAAAGGCTTTTCCAACAATTAGTGAAGCGCTATCATTCTTCATGGCTCTAATTTTCGGTTTTGGCCTCGTTTTTGAATTCCCTCTAATAATTTTTATATTGGCTAGGATTGGTATAGTCACAAGTAAATGGTTGAGAGAAAAGAGAAAGTACGCAGTTGTCGTAAGCGCTATGATTGCAGCGATTCTTACACCCACCACCGACGCTATATCTATGATGTTGATGTTTGTTCCTATTATTATTTTTTATGAGCTGGGAATTCTGATTGCATGGTTTTTCGGCAAGAAAAAGAAAGAAGATGATTCAGAGGAAGAAACATTTAACTGATTCCCGGATTGACTTTGTTCTCATTAGAAAATAAGTTTTTCAACTGAAATTAGTTCTTAATCATTAACATAGTTCGCACAATTTATTTAACGAGGTGATATGGATGGCTGCTAAGGATACTAAGAATAAAATTAGGGATCTTAGACACCCGATAACTTACCAAAGAGAAAACGGCAATTTTGATGTTGAATGGTATTTAAAGCACGACAAAAGAAACTGGGTGCTGCCTAAAGTTCTAAAAGAACAGGCTAAGAAGTTAGGTAAAAAACCTTTCCTGCAGTTTGGATATAACAAACCGCTTAGCTTTTATCAAACCAATAAGCTCGTAAACAAAATTGCAAACGGCCTTATGGATATGGGAATTAAAAAAGGCGATAAAGTCGCTGTCTACATGCCCAACTCTGAGGACTATGTAATTACATGGTTTGGAATTCTGAAAATGGGCGCTGTTATGGTTCCTATTAATACAGGCTATAAGATGGATTTCCTTCAGTACATAATTGACAGCTCTGACTCAATTGTGCTCTTTATTGCAGAAGAGTATCTTGAGCGTATGCCGCCTATAGCAAAGAAGATTCCTCAACTAAAAAATGTAATAGTATGGACCAGAGACGGTTCTCCCAAATATGACAAGCATGGATATAACTTTAAGAAGATGACTTCTTATTCAGAGTTCATTACTCCTCAAAAAACAACTGAGCCCAAGGTCGAAATTACGTTTGTCGATCACGCCCGTCTTATGTATACGTCGGGAACAACAGGGAGATCAAAAGGAGTAGTGAGACCATGCGCCGCGGATTATTCAAGCGCCAGAAACTATGCAGAGATTATGGATGTGGGCCCAAATGATGTTTGCTTCACTTGTCTGCCGCTCTTTCATTCAAACGCCATGGTTATGAGTGTATATCCTGCGCTTATTATGGGCGCTAAGGTTGTGGTAGAAGAAAAATACAGCGCGAGTCAGTTTTGGAAATGGATGGTTGATCACGAGATCACAAAGTTTAATTTAGTTGGCACTATTTCTTACTTCATGTGGAACACTCCAGCCGTGCCTGAGGAAAAACAGCATAAGGTAAAACTAGTTCTTGGTTCTCCGGCACCTCATGACATAATCGAAGAGTTCATGAAAAGGTTCAACATCAAATTTATGGAAGGCTATGGGCTGACAGAGATTGGACAATGCACCTGGATGCGCCCCGGGGAAGTTTTTAGAGTCGGCTCGTGCGGGAAGGAAGCCCCGGGATATGAAATTAAAATTGGAGACCCGGAAACAGATGAGGAAGTAGCAAGAGGGGAGATAGGCGAGATAATTGTTCGTCCCAGAACTCCTAATGTAATGCTTCATTACTACAACAAAATGCCTGAGAAAACTGTAGAGGATTTCCGCAACTTCTGGTTTCATACTGGGGACGCAGGAAGGATGGACAAGGACGGCTATATATACTTTGTAGATAGGGTCAAAGATTACCTCAGATGCAAAGGAGAGAATATCAGCTCTTTTGAGGTTGAAAAAACAGTTGGCTCTCATCCTGATGTTGAAGAGTCTGGCGCTGTAGGGGTAAAAGCTGAGAGCGGCCGATACGCTGAAGACGAGCTTATGATCGTGGTTGTTCCCAAAAAAGGTAAGACGATCGATCCGATAAAACTTATAAAGTTTTTAGAGCCGAAGATGCCTTACTTTATGATTCCAAGGTTTATAAGGTTTGAAAAATCGCTTCCCAAAACGGGAACACTAAGAGTTCAAAAAAATAGGCTGCGTGAAAAAGGAATCACAAAAGACACATGGGATATGAAGAAAGCAGGTTATAAAGTTAAGAGGTAAATATAATCTAATCCAGAATTAGGTTAAAATATTAACAGTTAAGATTGTTAAAGGAGGAGTATATGTTGAGAATAAGTTACGTTTTAATTTTAGCGATTTTCATTGGTACATTATCATCATTTAATTCACTCGCAGAGGATTCGCTTGGGGTTTCTGAGTTCCGGAAACTCTATGACGGTCTTTTGTCCGAGAAAACTCTAGTGAATGAATCACAGCAGGATGGAACAGTTGTAAAAAAAGAAAAAATTTACGGAAAAGCCATCGACACGGGAGACGGAGATTTTGATATTCCAGTTACCCAGGTCATCACATATACCAAAGACGGGAAACTCGAATTGAAAGTAAAAGTCAATATTATCGACAGAGTTAACGATCTTGGAGGCCGAGCAATAATCCAAGAAGAGATTGCCGGTATTAGCGTGCTTGAAGAAGGGGATAAAGTCCCTGAAGATTCAAACGAGACGGAGTTTGGCGGAATTTACCGTGTAGGCAAAAATGCTCAAGGCGGGTTCGATGTACATAACTTCTCGTTAACGCCATCTCTTCTAATAGAAGGTGAGAATTTATCTCTCGCAGGTTCAATGATCACTTATTCTTGTTCTGCACAAGATGCTAAAACTGTTTGTAACTACACAGTGCGTGATTTTGAGCTTGGAGATTACGAGCCTTATAAGGGATATCAAATTGGGAAACCAATTGGCGGGGACTTTACAGAGACATTTGTAAGCAACTAACTTTCGAGTATAAAAATTTTATGGAGGGATATTCATGAAAAAAATAATTTATCTATTGGCTTTTTTGATCATATCTTCAACTTATGTTTTTGCGGATCCTGTAGTAGATCCTGCAAGCATTAAGAATCAGGACAAATACTACAGAGACAATGCAGAGTGTAAAGCGTTAGCTAAAGACAATAAAGGTGGTGCAGGCAATGTTGCTAAAAACACCGCAATTGGAGCAGGAGTTGGAGC
>SPCL01000040.1 GCA_004525335.1 Thermodesulfobacteriales bacterium | reverse complement strand
GGTAATACCCATCTCAACCTCTCTTCTTTAATTGTTTGTGCCATATATATCGCCATTTCCCCATTCTAGGGAAAACCGCCATATGTCCTTGCACATTACCGGTTGGGCTTGACAGTAATTATTTTGAAGCCGAGGATGTAATCTGTAATGACGGCATAAAATATGAATTTCATCTTGATCAAGAGTTTAATATCACGAAAAAGAAACTAGATGACTAACGATTTATAAAGCTCTGCTATAAATATTTTTATAATTCTTTTTTTTGATTTATGTAGTATGTTATGTACAACTCTATGTGCTAATATATAAGTCCAGATCTGAGGTTCGCTATGGCGGTTAACAACAAGAAAAAGACAATTGATGAGAACGCCGCTCTCCTGATGATCCTTGAGGGCACAGCGACTGAAACCGGTGAGGCATTTTTTAAAGCTCTGGTTGAGAACCTGGCTAAGGCGCTCAATATGAAAGGAGCTTGGGTTACTGAATACCTGGAAAAACAAGGTGTTCTGCGTTCAATTGCCTTTTGGCTAGATGACGCTCTTGTAGATGAATATGAGTACAAAATATCCGGAACGCCCTGTGAGTCGGTGATAGAAGAAAAACGGCTCGTCCATGTGCCGGAAAATGTAGTCACCCTTTACCCGGATGATCCTGACTTAGAACCATTTGATGCTGTAAGTTATGTGGGGGTCCCATTATTAGACATTGACGGAACGATATTAGGGCACCTGGCTGTCCTCGATTCAAAACCCATGCCTGAGGAGCCAAGAGGTTTGACTATCTTTAGAATTTTTGCCTCACGCGCATGTGCTGAACTTAGAAGACTTAGAGCAGAGTCAGAGATTCATCAAAGGGAGGAAAAGTTGGGGCGGCTTGTAGATAGCGCAATGGACGCTATTATCGAACTTAACTGTGACGGCGATATTACAATGATGAATCTTGCGGCGGAAAAAATATTCATGGAATCCGCTGACAAACTCATAGGCGAAAACCTCTCAAGCCTCTTTTCAAAAGAAAGCGCTTACAAACTCACACTTATAATTGATGAACTTATTCAAATAAAAGAGGGCGATAAATTTCTTTGGATACCTGGGGGTCTAAGTGCTAGGGGATCAGATGACAAGCTCTTCCAAGCCGAGGCCACTATCTCGCACTACGAGCTTGGCACAGAGAATTTCTTCACAATAATACTTAGAAACGTAAACGACAGACTCCTAGCAGAGAACAAAATAAAAGCACTTTCAAGCGAGGCTGAATATCTAAAAGAAGAGATAAAATCGCTGCTTAATTTTGATGAGATCATTGGGAACAGTAAGGCACTCCAGAAAGTGTTTGACGAAATCAATCAAGTCTCAGGAACTGACGCAACCATTTTGATAACCGGAGAAACCGGCACAGGAAAGGAGCTCATCGCAAGGGCAATCCATGCTGAGAGCAAAAGATCCAACAACCAGCTTATCAAAGTTAACTGCGCCGCCATACCTGCGGCGCTTATTGAAAGTGAATTTTTCGGTCACATAAAAGGAGCTTATACCGGAGCCACCTCTGACCGTGAGGGGCGTTTTGCTCTTGCAGACCGGGGAACTATATTTTTAGACGAAATTGGAGAGCTTCCCCTCGATCTTCAATCCAAGCTGCTGCGCGTGCTGCAGGAAGGAGAGTTTGAACCAGTAGGAAGCTCACAAACAATCAAAGTAAACGTACGCGTAATATGCGCCACAAACCGCAATCTTCTAGAAACTGTGAATGAAGGCAAGTTTCGCCAGGACCTATTCTACAGACTAAACGTCTTCCCCATTGAAGTTCCCGCTTTAAGAGAGAGAGGGGATGATATAATTAAGCTAGCGTCGAGCTTTTCTGAAAAATCAGCACACAAAATGGGCATCAATATCTCCCCACTATCTGATGAAGATATGATGAGGTTTAAATTATACCAATGGCCGGGAAACGTTAGAGAGCTCCAAAATGTGATAGAGCGGGCTGTTATCACATCGCGTGACGGCAAGCTCAATCTTGACCAAGCATTGCCAGAAATGCCGAGCAAAAATTTAAATTCCTCAGAAGAGATACATGATGGGGGCTCGTCCCAGGTGCGTACAGCAAAAGAAATATTAGATATAGAACGCAGTAACATTATCCTTGCGCTTGAATCGACCAGCTGGCGCGTATCCGGAGACAAAGGCGCAGCCGCTCTTCTTGGAATACCCTCAACAACGCTGAGTTCCCGTATAAAAGCACTCGGAATTGAGCGTAAGGGCTAAGAGCAGACGTAATCCCTCATATATACTTAAAGAGATCATCCAAATTCTTCCTTTATTCTATATTTTTATGAGATGTCGTGAATCATTCTTACGAATTCTCGTAAATCACGAAATTACATAAATTTTTGAAACCCGCAATATTATCTATAACCGTCTGTCATTATTGCATATTGTGGACATACATATAATTGGCACGCCACATGCAATATATGTAATTGTGTTCATGACGAAAAAAAAACTAAATAAGGAGGGATTAAACATGTCAGAACAAACAGCAACAAACTTAACACAGGATTTAGTAGTAAATGGAGTAAACGTAACACAGTTGATAGATACAGTAGGGTTAATCAAAGAGAACGCTGATATTGCGGACTTTAAGTTCAGAGCAACAAACAAATGGATTAACGGCGGACATAACCGCTCTGAAATTAACGAATACCACGGTGCGCTTCAAGAAATGTCCAGAGACGAGGCCTTTGTAATGGATAATGACGAGCCGCCTGTTTTATTAGGACAGGATAACGGAGCTAACCCTGTTGAGTATGTGCTTCACGCACTAGCAGGATGCATGACCACAACTATGGTCTATAAGGCTGCGCTGCTTGGGATAAAACTTGAAGAAGTCGAATCAGAGCTTGAGGGTGATCTTGATTTAAGAGGATTCCTTGAGATGTCGGATGACGTGAGAAACGGTTATAAGAATATAAGAGTCAACTTTAAGGTTAAAGCTGAGGGAGCTCCAGAAAGGTTAAAACAGCTTGAGAAACTCTGCATGGGCTCTCCAGTATTTGATATCGTAACCAACCCTGTTCCAGTAACAATTACTGTAAATGAAAAATAATCACTCAAATAAAAGGGCCGCTTCGTGGCGGCCTTTTTATTTATATTGAGAATTTCAGTAAAAAATAAGTGGATTTAAAACTGTTAAGATTTTCTTTAAAAATCCTTTCCCTCACGCCCTGTGGTCAGGGGTTTGTGAATAAGACGAAAGGCGATAACCGAGAGCGCTGCTCCGATTATAGGCCCTGCGATGTATATCCACAGGCTGGCCAAAATCAAGTGATACCAGCGCAGGCGCAAGTGAGCGCGCAGGGTTCATAGATGCCCCTGTAATTGGCCCCGTCCAGAGCACGGATAGCCCTACAACTCCTCCAATAGCGCTTCCCGCCATTATCCCTTTCTCCATACTCCCTGTGGAGACACTCAGGATTATAAACATGAGGAATAGTGTGATTACTATTTCGAGAATGAAAGACTGCATAAGGGGTCCGGAGGGGTGAGTTACTGTAAGCGAGATGAGATCAGGGAAAAGGAAAGCTAAGAGCAAGCTTGCGGCAATAGCGCCCAGACATTGGCTTATAATATATTGAATCACCCGGTACCCCGGAAATCTGCCCGAAAGCCAGAAACCCCCAGTAACCGCCGGATTTATATGTGATCCCGAGACATCCCCCACTGCATATACAATTGCCATCACCACAAGACCCGTTGTGATCGCAATTCCAGTGTGCGTTATTGCGCTGCCCGAAAGATCATTAACTATCACAACTCCGGTTGCGGCGAATACCAAAAAGAATGTCCCAAGAAACTCTGAAGCATATAATCTTATACTGTCATTCAATGTATTATTGCCCTCGTATTATTGTCCTCAATTTTGCGCAGTATCCGCTACAGACTGACTAATGTTTTTAGATTCTTCCCTACTAAACCGTGTTCCCCCCACTTTAGTATCATTATTGCCCAACAGTGTCAAGACATAACGATTAATATCAACTTAATTGGCAGGTTCAGAAAAATAACCAGCAAAGGCAAATAACAAACTATAGTCGTTATTGTCTGCAGCCCGCAAAGCATCAAGATATTCTTTGCGTCGTACACTCATTAATTGCAGATCATATCCACCTGCCCAATCGATAGGCTTCTTTTTCATTACCTTTGTCAGCAAAGCATCTGCAATGATCCGAGCATGTCGACCGTTACCGTTTGGAAAAGGATGAATATATACAAGCCTGTGGTGAAAACGAATGGCAATTTCTTCTGCAGGATATGTATCGTTTTCGATCCAATAACTTATATCATCAAGCAACATCCTTAGCTGAATCGCAATTTGCTGGGCATCAACTCCTATGTTTTTGCCTGTTGTACGAAACTTGCCTGCCCACTTCCAAACATCGCCAAACAATCGCTTATGTAATTTCCGGACAAACTCTTCGCTTAGAATATCCGGATTCCGGCTACGGCTCAGCCATCCAAGACCCATTTGAATATTTCCTTGTTCCAAATGGTCCAGTTCTCCCCTAGTTGTAATGTGTTTGAACTTCACCCCTTCTATTTCATCAGGATAAAGCGGTGTAGCACCTTCCGGATATTCAATCATTACTACACCTCGTCGTTCCAAAAATCAGATGGGATGTCCTGCAAGATTTCCTTCTGCATACGGTTGATCTCGTTGGAGATTTGCTTATCTGAAAGTGCTTGATCTTCAAGTGCCATATGCTTATTAGTCGTTTCTACTATGCGGGTTGCAATTATTTTTGCGCGCTCCACCAGGAGGTCTTCCACCCTATTTCTTGGCACAATAGCATAGACAAAACGGCATCCCATAGCTTCTGCGATATTCTGCATAGTTTTAAGGGTAACGCTACCGGTCAGTTCGTTTCTTTCAATCTTTGAGATGTCTTGTCGTGTGACACTCATACGCCCGGCAAGCTGTGCTACCGACAGACCAAGAGCATTACGGGTTGTGGATAACCAGCCTTCCTTTGGAATTTGTATTGTCCGTAGTTTCTTAGCAACACTATCCACCAGATCTTTGTATTGCTCCCTTGCAATCTTTTTAACAATATTCATCATAAACCTCTATTCACTTTATTGTAAACATATAAGTTAACATTTATTTATTTGTCAATCCATAGATTTACATATTGTCCGTATTTGTCAATCTATAGATTTACATATTGTCTGTATTTGTCAACACATATAGACATCCTTAACACATCGCAATTTCGAGCAAAGTGAGAAATCTTTCTTTTACTTTTTCCATTCCAACATTAGGAGAAGCATCGGGTAACCTTATATCTAGGTATATAATAAGTTGAGATCACAAATATCATGAAGAACTTATCCCCAATAGTTGTTCTAATAATAGGAGTTTTGCTCTTAGCGGCGTGCAGTAAGGAGAAAGCGGAAACCCCTTCCCCTGAAGTTGAGTATCTCCTAGAGTGGGGGTCTACCGGCAAAAGAGACGGGGAGTTTGACCAGCCCATAGGGATTGCAATTGATGAGGAGGGTTTTGTATATGTATCCGACTCAGGGAACAACAGAATTCAAAAATTCTCAGAGTTCGGCGAGCTCTATTCCAAATGGGATAGCGGCGGCTCGCAAGAAACAGCGCTCCAAACCCCAATGCACTTAGCTAGTGATGGGGAGAATATTTATATAGCAGAATACGACACCGACAGGGTTCAGAAATTCTCTCCGGATCACGAGTCTAAGACAACCTTTGGATTGACTCAAAATGAAAATGGTTCTCTGGACACTCCCTCTGGTGTTGCAGTTGATGATGAGGGCAATGTGTATGTAAGCGGATTCTATAACAACTCTATCAAGAAATACTCTCCCGAAGGCGAGTTCTTAATGCAGATCGGATCTCCAGGCAAAAAGGACGAAGGAAAGCTGAATTATCCAACCGATGTTGCGATTGGAATTGACGGCAATATTTATGTGGCTGATGCTTATAATAACCGTGTACAAGTGTTTACTCCCGATGGCAAGTTTGTCAGAAAGTGGGGAGACACTCCCGCTCTAGGCAACAAAGCTCTTGAGGGTTCTTTCAATGTCGCAACTGGACTGGGGGTAGACAGCGAGGGCAGAGTATTTGTGGCTGATTTTTATAACCATAGAATTCAAGTGTTTGACCCGGAGGGGAAATTCTTACTATCGTTCGGCGCACAAGGCGATGGCGAGGGTGAGTTTGAAAGACCCACAGATGTGGCGGTAGACACTAAAGGCAATATATATGTTGTCGACTGGGGTAACGACAGGGTTCAGAAATTAAGAATAGCTTGGCCCAAGCCGACAAATTGAGACCACTGGAGCGGGTGTGATTAGAAGCATATATTTTTACTGATCGTGATGATGTTACTGTTTTCATCTCTTACAGTAGAGAGGGCACTCCAATTTTCTTTCTAAATATCTGATAACAAAAGAAACTATTATAATTTTATGGGAGAATTTTTCCATAAAACAATAAATTGCACAAAAAAATTCAATTGTTGCGAAATTTAGTCAACTCCGTTTTAACCCTATTATTTATTGTTTTCAGCATTTTAGACCGATAATAGCCCGATTAGCTCTTCTATTCGGGCCACAAATAGGTTGTTTATTGGACCGATTACCAGGTATAATCAGTCCATGATATATAATTGGCAACAAAAGGGTTGGCCAGATTTTAAATACGATCTGTCTAAGATAGAGGACACAATATTATCTTTTGCCGAGAAAGCGGGGCGAGTTGGAGGACTTTTAAAGGGCCTATCTGAAGACGTCCATATCAAAACCGTCATAGACATGATGGTCACAGAAGCTGTTAATACTTCTGAAATCGAAGGAGAGACTTTGAGGCGTAATGATGTCATGTCCTCAATCATGAATAATCTGGGGCTTGCTCAAGAAAAAGAACATGTCCAGGACAAGAGAGCTGTAGGTGCTGCAGAACTTATGGTTAATGTCCAAGACAGTCATGCCGAAAAACTAACAAAAAGAAAATTGTTCTCCTGGCACCGGATGATCATGCAAGGAAGCAAAGGCTTAAGAGTCGGGGCCTGGCGTACTGATCCGGACCCTATGCAAGTTGTGTCGGGTTATGTTGGTAAAAGAAAGATCCATTTTGAAGCGCCGCCCAAAGATCGAGTTCCACAAGAAATGAAATCGTTTATACAGTGGTTCAATGAAACAAATATAGGCGGCAAACAAGAAATAACAAAGCCTATAGTACGCTCTGCCATAGCCCATATTTATTTTGAATCAATCCATCCTTTTGAAGATGGAAACGGCAGAATAGGACGCGCTATATCTGAGAAAGCCTTATCTCAAGGCGCAGCTCGTCCTATATTATTAAGTCTTTCTAAAACAATCGAAGCCAATAAAAAGGATTACTATGACGCACTTAAACAAGCACAGAAGTCAAACGAGATCACACCGTGGCTAGTCTATTTTTCTAACTTGGCGCTTCAAGCTCAAATTGAAGCAGAAGAAGAAATAGACTTTACACTCAGAAAGACAAAATTCTTTAACCACTATGAGCCTGTGCTTAACGAGCGTCAGCTAAAAGCAATCAGGCGTATGCTCGAAGAAGGCCCCAAAGGATTTAAAGGGGGAATGAGCAATAAAAAATATATGTCCCTGACGAAGACTTCAAATACTACTGCTAAAAGAGATTTGAACGATCTTGTTGAAAGAAAAATATTTGTGCCCATGGGCGGGGGCCGCAGTACGAGTTATGATATCAATTTGTAATTATTAGCATACTAGCCAAGCATCTACATCTTTAGCTGTTATCAGAAGTTAGCCGGCGATCTTTAAGAAGATTTCAATTTCCCGCCGTTTGAGAAGAAAAGAATTGCGGCTGCAAGGATAGCAACTGCGCATATTGCAAACATAGGCAGTTTTATAAAATACGCTGCGAGAAAACCTGCGGCCAGACCTGAAAGCACCTCTGCCCCCACTTCAATCGAGAGGTTATTTCCAAGCGCCCTACCCTGTGCGTCTTCTCCAGCGGCAAGTGAAATCATCGAGGCCGATACGGGCAACGCTACCGCAAGCGCGAGCCCTGGCAAAAAGAGCGTGAAGTAAAGCATGAACTCAGACTGGGGCAATATCACAAACAAGTTAAACAGACCGAAAAGCAGCGTCGAGTAAATGGCTATCGTTCTGGGCGTGTGTAGTTTTGACAAGTAACCGGTAAGCCAGAGGCTGCCGATAACGACAGGCACCGCGTTCCAGGCGATATACTTTGCAAGCTCTGTTACGTCCATGCCGTAGTGCTCAACCAGATACATCGGGAATGCTCTAAAGAACCCGAAGATAGCCAAATAGATCAGAAAATTGACCAGATAGATTATGCGCAGCTTCCCCGGCTTAAAGATTCCAAGAAGGTTCGTGAACGCTTGTGAGTAGCTGACCTCTGTTCTTTTTTCCTTAGGCCTGGTTTCTTTAAAGGCGGTGAACGTAAATATGACCGTCATGATTAACAAGATAAATACTGCCCAGTAAGGGGTTGAGTTGTTAAACCATGGCACAAGGTGCGGATCGGCGAGCACGCCTCCAAGTAGAGGGCCGATAATAAAAGCCCCGCTTGCGCTAAGATTAATATAGGCAAACATCCTGGTCCTGTTCTCCTCAGTCGTCACATCCGCCACAGCGCTCTGCGCGGTTGCAATATTGGCCTCCGCCAGACCCATAATAAGAGAGATCACTATAAAGAGTGAAAGGTTCTGAATATGTATTGCATAACCAAGCCCGCCAAAGCAGATTGTAGTTATACAGAGCGATATTAAGAGAATCGGTTTTCTTCCAAATCTATCGGACAACGCTCCCATAATAGGCGCTCCAAAGAACTGGCCTACAGGATAAATAGCCAGAACAATGCCTAGGATTATTGTCGGGTCACCGGTAAAAGGGAGGGAGTTTAGTAATGCTTCCCCTTTTTCCAAGATCAAAGGGGTCAGAATTGTAATTGTGAGACTGTATCCCACAAAGCCTATAAAAATTACTATATAGAGCGGCAGGATTCTAAGAAAACTCGATTCAGGTCTATTAAACATACAGCATGAGCGTACCTAAATATTAGAAAAATGTCAGAGCGGGCGTGCCCGATTTCGTACTATTCCTATGGAACTCTTCAGAATTGCAGAAACAGAACATTCTCTGGGCATATGCATTGTACAACTGCTCTAGAGTAGCGTGCCGTGCAACACAGGGGCATATTCTCCCCACACACCGGCAAAGACTCCAAGAAACATAAGCACAAATACTATCAATAAGGTTAAAATAAATAAAGCAATTTGGAAAACAATATACGCTGCACAGAAATTCTTTCTATTTGTGTTTGATGAGTTTGATAGCGCCCAATAAAGAAGGAAGATTAGACCTATAAAAGGTATCATGATAACTACAAGAGTAATTAACCAGTCTTTTACTGAAAGCGGTTTGTCTTGGGCACTTATAGCCTGGGCTCCCATTGGTGGTGCGGTCATAATTATAACCCTCCCTTAATTTCAAACTATTATAATTTCATTTGAAAGTCAATATAGGCTAGCGCCCTCGGCTAATCATAAGCAGTGGGCATTTGGTCTGCTGGGCGATGTAGAGAGGAAGCTTTCCAAACTCTTTGCGCCTGCGGCCAAAACGCTGGAGGCCTATGATCATCAAGTCGCATTGCTCCGCGTGTGAGATAATCTCTTCCGACACATTATTGTTCTTGACGACTACGACTTTAAATTGACCGTGAGGCACCTGGTCTTCCGCAATCTGGAATAGCGCTTTTCTTGATTTATCAGTCTTCTGCCAAGTTGTGTCTTCGGGCAAAATCTTCAAGAAAGTAACCTCTGCATTTGTCTTCCTGCATATGCTCCCAAGCAGTCTTGCCAAAAGCTCATCCTGTGCGCCAGAGCCCCTAACAGGCACGAGTATTTTCTTAACTTCAGAAAGCCGCCACATGTGGGTTGTTCTGAGCACAACCACATCTGAATCCACACGGTTCATTACATGCTCTATTTTCTCCTCAGATTTTTCATTCAGATCTGTAAGCCCAAGCAAGAGACTCTCACAACGATAGGAGCGTGACACTCTGATTATCTCATCCCACGGCTCATGGGCAACAGTAGTCAGTGCTTCGGGTCTAAGCCCAATACCAAAAGATGCAGAGAGTGATTCTTTCAAGACACGCTGAGCATTATTTAATTTTTCCGGATGCTTCTCCGGATCCCACTGCTCCTCTGGAGTTCTTACTACTGAGAGCAAAAGGACTCTGCCTGTAATCGGAGGGGCAAGCGCGCTTGCCACTGCCACCATCGGCACGGCGTGAGAAGGGTTGGCTATCGGCACGAGCACTAAGGGGCTCCGTCCTCTAAGACTTACCAAGCGGGGGTCATATCCCTCGGCAGAGGCGTCTACAACTCGAGCGCGCCTTTCAAAAAGGATGTAGTAAAGTATGCCGCCGAACACTAGCCAAACGAGGGTAATAACTCCGGCAAGAGGTACTTTTATCCCCTCAAACACTGCAATCCCTACACAGCTCAGAATTCCAACTACCGGTATTAATGGGAAAAACGGCGCTTTAAAAGGCAAGTCCTCAGGCTTGCTGCGTTTACGAGATAAAATGCTAATCCAGTGCGCAATGGCAAAAGAGATGAGGAAGATCAAACTGGACGCAGCACCGGCAACTGCAATGTCGGGCACGATTATTATTGTGAGAACCAGCAGGGCTGCAGTAACGACAATGGCTTTTATTGGTGTGCCCAGGCCTTTATCGATCTGACCGAGTTGTCTGGGAAGAGTTCTGTCGCGCGCCATACTAAATGCAATATGAGAGGCACCGAGCATATTTGCGTAAAGCGCTGAGAGCATGGAGAGGATACCGGCAACAATTACAAGCCAGTAGCCGTACTTGCCCATATAAATTTCTGCTACATGCAAAACAATTTCTTCAGGCCTCGTAGAGCTAGCCTCTACTATCGACTCGCCCGGCCCTGTGGCGGCGACTGTGATAACCAGCATAAAAAGCACATATATTACTATTGCAATAATAAGTGATATAAACATCGCCCGGGGGATGTTTTTTTCAGGATCCTTTACCTCTCCACCTACTGCTGAGATAAGATCGAACCCATGATAGGCTATGAAGGTGTAACCCATAGCTTGAAGCAGACCGAAACTCCCTTCGGCAAAAAACGGTGTAAAGTCATCGAGTATCTCCATCACGGACTCACCCGCTATATACCACCCGCCTCCGATAATGAGAACTAAGAATACTAGGACCTTCCCTGTGTTAATCCAGTTGCCGCCGCTCGTTTGCTTGTTAAAGAGGATTCTCGTATAAACAAGGGACGCAACTATCGCAATAAACGCCGTGGCCGAGCTGGTATTTACCCATGCGATATGAGCGCCTGTGAAATAGTGGTAGATGCTGTTTATGGCGATTGAGATAAAGAACCCTGCACCCAGGGCATAGAGCACGCCGGCTAAAATTGAGGCAAACCATATGATCCACCCTACTCCGAATGCGGCTCTTATGGATAGGACTTTCTTTGAGAACACATAGGTGCCGCCCGAGTCCGGAAACGCTGCCGACATCTCTGCAAAGCTAAACGCGGTCAGTAAAGCTAGAAGCCCGTTTAAGCCAAACGCAAGCACAGCGCTTGACCCCGTGGTCTGAAAAGCCACACCTGCAAGAACGAGTATTCCGCCCCCTACAATCGCAGCTACCCCTAGACCCGTAGCTCCCCATAAACCCATTGTGCGGCTATGTATGTGTTTATCCATGTGTGCAAGAATTATACGTTAAAGTGATATAAAAAGCCTTCTTTAAAGGAATTTTGTTCTCAAGAAGTCGGAACAAAAGACCATGCCTAACAACTTTGGAGCTTCAAAAGTACTATTTCTTCACAAGACAATTCATCTCGTAAGATTGTCGGAGTAAGATATTATAGCTTATTTTAGATTCTTTAGATTTAGCCTCTGCTGCGTCTAGTTCTTCTTTGGCAGGTTTTTCTTTAGCTGAAATTTTATTGAACTCTTCTAGCGCGCCCTTACAGAAGTCTTTTCCGAGATAGTCCCCTTTCTCACACTTTTCAGCGCTGTCTGCCAGTGGCTCATCGGTCGCTTCATATGACATAGAATGAAGCTCTTTATTATATTTTCTCCAATTATTAAAAGCTTTTCCTTTTGCCCTATAATCAGTGTTGTATTTACTCTTTGCCTCTTCAAGTTGAGCTAGAATCTCATCACAATCTGAAGTCTCTTCTGTTGGAGCTTCAGCTTTAGGAGCTTCAGCTTTAGGAGTCTCGGCTTTCGGAGCATCGGCTTTCGGAGCTTCAGCTTCTGGAGTCTCCGCAAATGTCATTGATGCTAAAAACAAAACAAGTAGTGCAGCGTAAATTAATCTAGTCATAGATATTTCCCCTCAATATGTTTTTTAATTAGATCTGGAGAATAATAAGACCGGAGAGGGGTTACTTACCCAATTACTCCGGTCATAGTTTTTTATAATTCTTAATTTCCTGCTCTAAAGTTTACGGTCCTGTGCATGGAACATTTGGTGGAGCACCCCAACCCATAATACTGGTGCACCGCTCCAAATCGGCACAGCTAATCTTAAACTCTTTACTGTCAGGATCCATAGCCAATGCCCCTTCAACCCCAACAGGGATGTTGTTACATATGCTCGCGTCAAAACCGCCGTCTTGTGGAGCCTGTTGACCTGCACACCCGATTGATATAAGAAAAAGACAAATTCCAAACACCTGAAACAGTCTCATCATAATATGTTTATCCTCCTAATAGCTTAATCTATACATTATACATAATATCGTCTGTTTAAACATAAATTTCTCACACTTAATGCTTGAGCGCCCTGGAATTAGAGCGTCAAATCCGTAAGAATATTACGATGTCCGACAGTTCTTCATATCTCGTTCCGGCTCGAACAATTGAAATGGAGCAGGAAATAAAAAAGAGCCGCTTTATTGCCTCTATCTCATATGCTGCGGACAAAGACAGCGCTCTAAAGTTTATAGAAGAAATATCAAATAAACACAAGACAGCCTCACATAACACGTTTGCGTACGTGATCGGCAATCCAAACGGTGGGGCCGATGTAGGGTTTAACGACGACGGCGAGATAGGAGGCACAGCGGGGAAACCTATTCTGAGCGTCCTTCAAATGAGGGGGATCGGCGATGTAGTTGCGGTTGTTACCCGCTACTTTGGCGGTACAAGGCTCGGAACGGGCGGGCTTGTGAGGGCATATTCCGGCACCATTACTATGGCGCTGGATGAGATAAAACTAAAAGAGCGGGTACATCTGGTCGAGATTAGAATTACGGTTGGCTATGAGTTTGAGAACTCGATCAGAACAACATTTGACAAGATGGGGCTAAAAATTAAGGACGTGCTATACACAGAGGAAGTCGCAGTTATTGCCGATATACCCGAAAGCATGACAGATAAGCTGCGGAGTGAAATCATGGACTTAACCCGCGGCAGGGCCGAGATTATTGTTTCTTAAATCCAAGAGCGTGTGAGATAATAACAGCTCTCAATTTAATAGGTATTATTAGAGAATTAGGAGTTATGAGAAAATGAGTAATCCCGAGACAAATCAAACAACAGCTGCCTCAGATATAGACCGTTATTACTACTACTTAAACATGATCACAGAGAACGTCCGCAACGGCTATAACGAAATGGTGCTAAAGTACTGTAGTCTAAGTTTGCCCTTGATCCCTGTTCTGATTGAGAAGAACATAGAGGACTTTGGTGAGTTTGATATAACCACCCTTCCGGCCATAGAGCTTGGGGCCAAACTCTGGAGCTACCAGGGAAATCTCGAGAAAATTAAAGAGATTGAGACGCTAATGAATTCACACTTGGAGCTTGAGCCCTGGAGAATACATCTGGACAGGGCATATGAGAGGCTAAACGCCCAAGAGGTGTAGAACGTTACTCTAAAGTTTAGGATAACCTTTGAATTTTTAATTTTCTCCTATACTCTATTAGTCAATCAATAATCCCCGGGAGCGCAGTCTTATGAAAATGAAATCCTTATTCTTATTGTTATTGCTGACAATTTTGTTGCCGCTTTCAGCTTTCTCAGAAGACCCTAAAGCAACCTCTAAAGATTCAACAAAAGACGGCACTTCTGATGCTAAGAAGGCCGGGCAAAAACCGCTTGGGCTTGAGCAGGTATTGGCTAAGTACTACGAAGCCATAGGCGGCCTTGAGAAATGGCGAAAACTAGACACCATGATTATACAGGGAGCAATCAACTCCCAGGAAAAATCGATGCCCATGACTGCCTACCACCAAAGACCCAACAAGTGCCGGGTTGAATATAGGGTAAAGGAGACTATGATGGCTCAGGTTTACGGCGGCTTTTTCGCCTGGCAGATCAACCCTCTTTCGGGAAACCCCGAACCTGCCCCTATGACAACGGGCAAAACAAATTATATGAGAGACACCTGCGATATAGAAAACTCACTGATTGATTATAAGAAGAAAGGCTATGATGTTAAGCTCATTGGTGAAGAGAAAATAAACGGTAAAAACAACTATAAAATCGGGGTCAAGTATAAATCGGGGAACCTTGAGACCTATTATATAGACGCTCAGACTTTTTTAATAACGAAGTCTGCTGGAATATACAATTTTGACGGGAACGAAGTCAGAACTACGACTAACTTTAGTCGGTATAAAAAAACTAACGGCTATGTAGTACCTTATCTTCTTGTGATTGAAATTCATGGGGCTCCTGGTGAAAATGAATGGGAAATCAGCAAATTTGCTTTTAACGCCAAGATAGATCCCAACATCTTTGAATTTCCCAAAGATAAGATCATCAATATGCAGAAGAAAGAAGAGATAGAACCAAAAAACTAAATTTTATTTTTACTCAACTCATATATAAGTCCGTTTATAGCAGGCAGAGACCAATTAATACAACGAGTTTAGAAACATATACATGTTGTAATTCCCTTTTTATCCTTTAATCTAATTATTCATAAATGCATATTCAACCTGGAGCTTATCAATGCAGAAAACACTTACTATAATATTGCCGGCCTTACTAATTATGCTTAACCTTCAGTACTCAAACGCTTTAGCCGATACCACAAGTGACAGCCCGGCTAATGCTGAAGCTACACAAAAAGAAACTACTCGGAATAAAACAAAACCCAGCTCAAAAATAACTCTAAAGGAAATACTTGATAGATACTATCAGGCAATTGGCGGCGAGAAAGCGTGGCAGTCACTGAAGACTCTTAAATTTACCGGCAGCATGTATACAAAAGACGCTACATTTAAAACCGCAGCGCTCTACAAACGCCCCGATCTGTGCAGGATAGATTTCCAGGTAGGACGCCTTTACTTCATGGAGGCCTATGACGGCAAAATACCGTGGCAGATGGACCCCGGAACAAGATCGGGACCAACAATCCTTGAGGGAAAAAGAGCAAAGGAGATGATAGATACCTGTGATTTTGACGGCTCGCTTATCGATCATGAAGAAAAAGGCCACCAGATAAAATATCTTGGAGTTGAAGAAGTTGAGGGCCGCTGGGCATATGCACTTGAGGTAAAAACAGCAACAGGAAACACGGACAAATACTATTTAGATGCTGAAACTTATTTACCTTTTATGGTAAAAGGAAAGACAACTATACAAGACAAGATTGTCAACACTACAATTCATCTTGGTGAATACATAGAGATTGGGGAGATAACAATACCTTTTTCTTATGAATTCATTGTCGACGGCAACCCTTCGACCGAAACACTTAAGATCAAAACCTTAGAGCTGAATCCGGAAATTGAGGATGATATGTTTAAAATGCCTAAGCGTCCTCAGGATTTGAGGTAGAGTTTTTAAGCTGCCAGAAATCTCTAATTTACGTGGTACAGCTTTGGGGTG
>SPCL01000256.1 GCA_004525335.1 Thermodesulfobacteriales bacterium | reverse complement strand
TAAAACATTCCAACCCGTCAACTTAAAGACGGCATCTTAATAATTTAGGTATCCTATAGTAAGGATGGAGAGGGTATTTCAATTTCCCTATTCCTAAATTCAAAATCATAGGAGACTCATATGAGAACAGCGCTTCTCTATATTTCAATCTTTTTAATACTATTTTCAATAGCGCCGCTTAACTCAAACGCCTGCACAGAGTTCAGATTAAAATCAAAAGATAACTCAGTAGTAATTGGACGCAGCATGGAATTTGCTCAAAAACTAAATTCTAACGTTGTTGTTCAACCCAAGGGTCAGAAAAGGATCTCCAAACTTCCGGACGGTAGTGAGGGCAAAAAATGGACTTCAAAATATGGGGTTATTTATCTAGACGGTTTTGGTCTGGATATAGCTGCTGACGGCTTTAACGAAGTCGGGCTATCAATTGGCGAGCTTTATTTCCCAGGTGAAGCAAAGTTTGCAGAAGCGCCCAAGAAGAACAAATCCAAAGCTATCTCAAATCTGGACCTCCCGCTGTATATACTTCAGAGCTTCGCCACGATTGAAGAGGTCAGAAAAGAACTTCCTAAATTAACGGTTTGGGGAGAACAGCTCGAAGTTCTAAATAACATAGTTGTGCCAGTACACTATGCTGTATATCAGGCTGATGGACAAGGAATAGTCATAGAATACTCAGATGAAGGACTTAAGATATTCGAGAGCGTTGGAATCATGACGAATTCGCCTAAGTACGATTGGCACGTCACCAACCTTAGGAACTGTGTCGATCTAAATGCTGAGAATGTTCCACCTGCAGTAATAGACGGTATAAGTTTTGCAGGGTCAGGTCAGGGAAGCGGGCTCAAAGGCATCCCGGGCGACCCGACTCCTCCTTCTAGGTTTGTAAGAGCCGCGGCGATGGCCTATCTATCTGAAAAAGGAGATACAGCAGGTGACATAGTAAACCTCTCAGAACATATATTAAACAATGTGGACATACCAATCGGACTAGTTAGAGACTTTGAAAATGGAGAAACTTTTCATGATTACACACAGTGGATTGTGATAAAGGATCTAACAAACAAAATCCTCTACTATCGCTCTTATGAAAACATGTCACTAAGATCTGTAGATATGAACAAATTGGATATGAGTGCGGAGGGGAAGAGGTTAAGTTTCCCGGTAAGTGGAATGGGTTCGGGAGTTGTGGATATCACGGCGGAGTTGAAAACATCTGAGTAACTAATGATTTTAGAATTCAACCTCTGTCTAGAGCTCACATAGGACTTAAAACCGAGAGAATAATATGCAGCTTGAATAATAAGGTAATCAGACCGTATATATTCACGTGTATTATCAAATAACGGTTGAATGGTTAGACTATGGTTAGACACTTTTACTGGTTATGCCTCCTGCGTAAGCTTAAATAAATAACACAGTTAATTGTAAATATCAATTATTTTTATAGCTCTCTACATGACTACCGTTTCCAGGTGGTAAGCAAAAACAATATAATCTGCCTAAGCCATCCAAACTTATTGCTCCAAGCACACTCATGGACGCACTGCACGGGCACTGAAGCTATAGATCTTAGGATTGGTGGTGGGGTATCAGGAGGACCGCAGGGTGAGCAAGGACTTACGGGTGAGCAAGGACCGCGGGGTGAGCAAGGACTTACGGGTGATACGGGTGAGCAAGGACCTGATGGAAATCCAGGAACGGATGGTATAGCCGGTATACATGTACACACAGCTAATTCAGGCTCGGTTAACACCACTACTAGCCCTAAGACAGTAGCCGTTGAATGTAATAACCAGACTGACCAGCACACGGGTGAAATTGCAATTGCCGGTGGCGGTTCTGGTATTCCGGGATCTACTGTAGCATTGTCTGAATCCATTCCGGTTGGGGGAGACGGAACTACCGCGCCAACAGGATGGACTTCATCGTCATACAAGACCACTAGTAATCCCTCTTGGACACATACTACATATGTATTATGTGTTCCGGATCCGGATGCAATGTAAAAATTGTTAGTATTATATTAAGAAGCTAGAATAAGTTTAAAAATGATAATCATTAAGCCGGAGGGGTCATGAACAGTCTATCCGGTTTTTTTATTACACACAACAAACCAGACCCGACTATAATAGGTTCAAAGAATAAGTAAATAGAATCATTTTTTAGAGTCCCATCTCCTTCGTTTCATTGCCACCCTCCCATCATGTATTAAAGATAAATTACCAACTTAATTATACTTCGTTCTTAATGGGGAGCAGTATAAAATCCCTATAGTCTCAAGCTTTGTCAAAACCTACTCAACTTACTGAGAACACTCTATATAATAAGTACAGTTAACCCATTTTCAGCCAATTCATAGTTCCCTAGAGTAAAAAGTGCTGTAAAAGTTCATATACATATGAGACAGTATGGAAAAAGAGATAGGGGGGTAAACTAGAAGGAGGAGGTACCCCTGAATGAGTTTTTTTAGTATAGCCAAAGGATTTCATAAATTATCAAGCCACCCGCCGCCGGAGC
>SPCL01000276.1 GCA_004525335.1 Thermodesulfobacteriales bacterium | reverse complement strand
ATTCTATAATAGTATTTGTTATACTGCGGGAAATTCAATATACCTGTTACATGAGACTGGAATTTAGTCTATTTCTTTAATACGCCATCTGGTTTAAAACGTAGAACCAGTGATAAAACAAGAATTGGAACCAATATTCTGTACTCACCTATCCATGGACCAATTAACCATTTTGCAAACATTATGGAACCCATCTAAAGGATACCCATTATAAAACCCCCAAAAAATGAGGCTCTTAGGAGTGATATTCCACCTAGTAGTGAACCTGTTATAGCTGCAATTGCGCGCTAGCTTGTTGCTATATTGGTTAAAAATGGTTTTATTCTGCCTTATCCATTTATCGATGTGAATTGGACTCCTTTGATAAACGATTAATCGAGACTCTAATGAACCAGAAACCCCAAACCTTCCACCAGATCCTCACAGTCGTGGGATTCACTCACAACACTCTCCAACAGCACCTCGACCAACTAATAGAGCGGAGCCTAATAGAGAGACATAAACAACCCCAGAAGGGCCCAGGGAGGCCAATCTACCTCTACAGTATCCCTAAGAATCTGATTGGTAGGCCAATATCGGCTGTTTTGAACCCGAGGACGGGGTTGGTGGTTCTATGCTTTGATGGGTTGCGGCGCTTATGCAGGCATGAGAAGGGTGGTTATTGTAAAGAGATTAGGGGTGGCTGTGATGCCCGGAATTGCCCTAAAATCATGAGATAGGGATTAAAACCATTTTTCATAGAATATAGCAACAAGCTGGCGCGCGCAAAAGAATGGTCTCTTTCAAATGAAACCGATGGAACACATTTTTCTAACGATTTGTTAATATTATCTATATTTGGACCATTAGCGGTTCCGTCTTTTTGTGTTCCAATTATTTCTCCAATTTCATGCACATTAAAAGAATAAACAGTAGGATAAATCTCGGCTAACATATCAAGAACATTTTGATTGAACAAGGTACACAATCCCAATTATTATTTTGAGCAACAATAGGAACTTCAAGAATCCCTACACTTTCATCCAATACTGTTTGTCCTTGGTGCCAAATCAATAATTTGTTATTATATATATAAAAAAAAGCTCGCTAGCTATCATGTAACTGAACTCCACGTGGGCCAATTTGGATAATCCTCGAGCATCATTTCTAATGCTTTGTCTTCTAATGCCTTAATGTCGCTATTTCCTGTAATCAAATTTTTATTAACGAGGATATAATGTTCAAAAAATGGACTCAACCGTTTTTTAAACGGGTATATAACATAAACTGGGTGGCTCACATTTGTAACTGAATGAATTAATTCATTCATTACACCATAAGATGGTTCAGCACTATTATGATAAATTACTGTTGCGTGAGTACATGTTATTATTTGAAGGTCTCTTTGGACAATTTGAGTTCTAATTTGATCAATAGCACTTGCTATTTCACGCACTGGAAAATCAGTAAATTTTTTTCTTCCATCCTGATATTCAATTTCAATATCCATTACCTCAGCTTTTGCACTAACTTCGAGAAATGAATCGTATTTTGTGACTAAACCCCAGTCTTTAATAGAAAAAGGATTTATACAGACAAAATAAGGGGAAAGTTTCGTTATAAATCTAGAAACGTCACTAAAGTCATTTTCACCCGTTATTCTATAACTGATATATAAACGAGGTTTTTGCCCAAGTAGAATGTCAATAAAGGTTGTTTTTCTATATAGACTTCCAAATACGTTTTCATGTATATAAAAAAGGGGAATGTTTTGGGAGATATCTCCACAGAGGACAGGGTTCAAATCCCACTCTCAGCACCAAGGAGAGCATTCAGTATAAATTAATCTAGATTAACCACAGGAACTCCACGTATCAATTTTTCATATACCGATGGTGTTACTAATTGGTCACATTCCTCAGAACTCAAAATGGTGAGGGTAACCAACGAGGTCAGAACGTGATCAAAACGATGAAATTGTTTTTGTCCTGAGGGTAACTTAATCATTATCCTTTTTCTCAAATACAAGGTATTCAAAGGCATATCCGATATTTCATTTCCATTGAGAAAAATTTCTCTTTCTGCCCCGTGTTTAATGACCCATTCTTTTATACCTAACTCAGTCAACTCATGAATCCACACTGATTTTCGACATAAACCATTAGAGGGAATATTAAATTTTTGACATGGTTTATCTTCCCAGAGTTTTAAACAAATTTCTGAGGAAGAGTCAGGTTTCCACATAAGTCTCTTATTTT
>SPCL01000093.1 GCA_004525335.1 Thermodesulfobacteriales bacterium | reverse complement strand
GTATTCTGCAGTCTGCTGAATGATTTTAGCTATTAGTCCGGTCCATCCTGTCTGGTGACTAGCTCCTAGTCCTACTCCACTGTCAGCATGAAAATACTCATTAAAGAGTATGAGATTTTTTGAGTTTGGGTCTGTTTGGAATTTCTCTATATCTCCATAGAATGGTCGTCTGCCGGAAGAATCTTTAGTAAAGATTGAAATAAGTCTATTTGATAATTCAAGAGATACTTCCCAGAGGTTCATTAAATTGCCCGAACCTGTTGGACATTCTACCTTGAAGCTATCTCCCAGATAATGATGAAACTTTTGTAAGGATTCAATTATTAAGAAGTTTACAGGAAACCAGATAGGACCTCTCCAGTTTGAATTTCCACCAAATAACCCCGTTCTTGATTCCGCGGGTTCATAGTCAATGCTGTACTCTGCTCCATCTAGTTTTAGGATATAGGGATTTTTCTCGTGATATTTTGATAATGAACGGATACCGTAAGGGCTTAGAAATTCTTCCTCATCGAGCATCTTTTCTAAAATACTTCTCAATCTATATTGGTTAGTAATTGATAGAAAACTTCTCTGAGAATTATTAGATTTTCCTATAGAGCATTGTGTGACTAAATCGGGTTTGTTCTGAATAAACCAATCCATTCTTCTTTCGAATCCCGGGAGAGACTCTATTACCTTTTGATCTATAGTCATTACGGCAAATAAGGGTATAAGACCTACCATAGAGCGAATTTTAAGCGGTATTTGCGTGTCGTCAGGAAGGGTTAGCATATCATAATAAAATCCATCTTTTTCATCCCAGAGCCCCGTCTGTTTTTCTCCAAACCCATTTATAGCATTTGATATATAAAGAAAATGTTCAAAAAATTTACTGGCGATATCTTCATAACTTTTATTCTCTCTTGCAAGTTCAAGAGCAATTGTAAGCATATTAAGGGCGTACATAGCCATCCAGCTGGTACCGTCTGCTTGTTGCAGGTAACCGCCTGTTGGAAGAGATTTGCTTCTATTAAAAACGCCGATATTATCTAAACCTAGAAAACCTCCCTCAAAGATATTGTTGCCTTTAATATCTTTTCTATTTACCCACCAAGTGAAATTAAGAAGGAGTTTCTGGAATACAGTTTCTAAAAATAACTTGTCCCTTTTACCATAAATCTTATTTTCTATTTTATACACTCGCCAAGCTCCCCAGGCATGAACCGGTGGGTTTACATCCCCAAAAGCCCACTCATATGCCGGAATTTGGCCATTTGGATGCATGTACCATTCCCTGGTTAATCTTGTTAGCTGTCTTTTAGCAAAGTCAGGATCAATCATCGAGAATGGAATTGTATGAAAAGCAGTATCCCAAGCTGAAAACCAGGGGTATTCCCATTTATCGGGCATAGAGAGCACATCATCGGCATACAAATGAGTCCAATTATGATTGCGCTCGTTTTTCCTTTCTTCAGGTGGGGGAGGGAATGCCGGGTCTCCCTTAAGCCAATCTTCAACTACATAATTATAAAATTGTTTACACCATAACATTCCAGAGAAAGCCTGCCTTTGAATATTCCTTTCGTCTTCTTTAATGAGGGTAGGGCTGAGCTTCTTATAGAATTCATCAGCATCAGCTTTTCTATTAAGAAATATTTTATCAAACTGTTTACCAAGCGGTACGCTAAGATTTTTTGATTTACAAAGTCTAAATCTTAGCTCTTTTGATTCTCCTGATTCCAGCTTCAACATATAAGATGGTGAAAATTTTGTGCCTGTAAGCTCAGGATTAACAGCATTCTTTTCACCGTTAACAATGTAATCATTTATGCCGTCTTTTACATAAGCTGAAGCGTTATTTGCTCCGTCTATTCTTTTTGAATTCGTTTCGTTCTCTGTAAATAGTAGTTCCTTTGGAGACTCGCAATAAAAATACATCTCTTCAAGTTCAGGATATAAGGCCTCGATCACGAAAATATTATTTTTTTCTTTGATCTGTTTGATCTCTGGCTTTGTTATATTTTTAAACCACGACCAGTCGTTTTTAAACCATAGGGTCGGCAATATATAGAGTTCAGATTCCACAGGCCCCCGGTTAAATATTTTGATTTGTATTAGAATGTCTTCAGGATCGTTTTTCGCATACTCAACATAGACATCAAAATATCTATCTTCGTTAAAGATTCCTGTATCCGCTAATTCATACTCAGGGACAAGACGCCCTAGACCCTTGTTCTCAATTACGAGTTTATGATATGGGTACTCTTGCTGAGGGTATTTGTATAGATATTTCATGTAGGAGTGAGAGGGAGTATTATCTAAGTAATAATAATATTCTTTTACATCTTCTCCGTGGTTTCCTTCGTGACTATCTAATCCAAAGAGCCTTTCCTTAAGAATTGGATCCTTTCCATTCCATAGTGATATAGCAAAGCAAAGTCTTTGGTGATTATCTGAAATCCCTGCAATCCCGTCTTCTCCCCACCTGTATGCTCTAGAGCGCGCGTCATCATGAGTGAAATACTCCCATGCCTCTCCATCTGCACTATAGTCCTCTCTTACAACTCCCCATTGTCTCTCACTTAAGTAAGGTCCCCATCTTCTCCAGTAGGCTTTTTTCTCACGATCTTCTATTAATCTCTTTTCTTCTTTTGTCATTTGTTTCTCTATTTGGTAAGGGGTGTTTGTTTACTCCGGTGGTTATTAGTGAATGAAGCTTTTTTAGTTATTGCAACTATATCATAAAATTGATATACGTTGTAATAATGTACTTAGAGTATAGAAATACTTTCCAAAGCACCTATGCAACTCCTCTCTCTTGAGGAGCTGAAATACATTTCCTTCACTCTCGACTTGTTGATAACTAAGTAGTGTTTTTTCTTCTTGGCTTTGGTTTCAGTAAGTTTTCTGCTTCAAGCCAGTGTTCTACGTCTCTACCCTCTGCTTTTCCGCTCTGCTCATATAATTCATAAGCCTTTTTCGCTATTGCTTCTTGGATCTTCTGTTCCTTGGCCAAAGGCTTCTTAGTCGGCTTTTTAACCACGGTTTCCTTGGCCGAAGGCTTCTTAGTCGGCTTTCTAGCCACAGTCTTCTTGGTAGAAGTCTTCTTGGTTGGTTTTTTAACTACGGTTTCTTTACCTTGCAGCGTACTTGTTGCCTCCTTGGCGGAGGGCTTTTTCCTCGGCTTTTTAACAGGAGTTTCTTTACTTTGCGGCATACTTATCGCCTCCTTACATGATATCTGATTCTTATACTGCATACATTAGATACTACCGCGCCAGAATATGATTCAATAATATATCAAATCGAATACAATGTCATCAAGATATTTTCAATAAGAATAAATAATTTTGGCGTGTTGTTAAGTATGTTCTCTACATTTGGCCATGCATATGTAGCTGCAAAAAACCATGTTATGGAGAAAGACCTGTTTTGTGATGAGATTTGCTGATCTCAACGTTATTCAATAAAGGGTAGGGGGCAGCTAAAGAATGGATATAATCGTCAGTTGTCTCTGATGTCAAACCTCTTTAACAAATAGGGTTTGTTCTTTTCAAATATTGCAGCTTGGTCAAGTACTACTTGTTCAGCTTCACTGCTGCTCATATTCATTACCTGTTGACAGTATGATTTCGTTCTTCCGAAGTAAAGTGGTGTCAATACATCTACAAGCCTTCGTTTGTTTCTCTGCCATTGCTGGTAGGTATATGCGAAGTTGTAGAGTATCTTGCTCCATAACTCAGCATCAAATTCCTCATCCCCGTTTGCGTTCCAGCTCTCATAGATTTTGTCGAGTCTGGAAATATTATCACTATTGAGAATTTCATCATAAAGCGGGCGGAAATTATGAAAGCCTTCTATAAATTCTTCACGCAGGTCATTCATGCTCACTGAAACCGCTTCGAGTTCCGGTTCTTCATCTACGTTGTTTTTTACCTCAATAGTCTTAAAAGGGTTCTCGCGGTCCCAATTATGCTCATACTTGTCCATTAGGTAGAAGAGGGTGCTTACGACCTGCCTGAACATAGGACCTAAGTCAGAGGCCGGATCCTTGGCTCCATGGATTTTAGCCCCTAAGTAGGTTTGTACCACTTTGAACCCTTCATTGATGGCGCAGGTCGTCATCCATATATCAATACCGAATCTTGCAACATCAGTTTCCCATACATCCTCTTTTACAAAGAACGCTGCGAGCTCAGGGCAGAAGCCAAAGTCTCCGCCAATAGGTTGCCTTACATCTACTCCGTAAAGAGCCCGTGTCATTGGGTATACAATCTGATTTGTGATAGTTCCGTCAAATTTATGTCTTCTATAGAAAGGCGTTACGAATCCTGCCGATCTATCCAAAATAGGTTCGATAATAAATTTCACCCACTCTGGAGTTATACTTCTAAGGTCGGCATCGAAAACCCCGATAGCTTTAGCTTTGAGCATTATTGCTAACTCAAAGACGGCCCTAAAAGATGTACCTTTCCCTGGAAGCCCTCTATAAATTGTTACTCTTCTTGCTACTTTTTCAGGTATTTCGACGGCATAAGCCTTCTCGCGCGTGTCATCTAGCGATCCTCCATCGCTAATAAAAATTGCCGTTTTGTATTCGGGGAAGTATTTATTTAGCCCGTTTGCTACTTGTTCAATTACGTAGCTTATGGATTCCTCACAGTTATAGCAAGGTATCCCAATAAGAATGTCTACAGTCTTTATCTTGTCTGTCCAAAAAAAGACATTGTTTCTAATTGCTGACTCGTACTTTGGCATATGGTGTCCTTCGGTTCATTAATTTTGCAAAAAATAACACTAAATACATAAGTTTCAATAGGTATTGAAAAAGATCTTTAAAATAGTATTTCTTGTATATTTTCTTAATGCCTGATTAAGAGATTCGGAACTAAAATTCATTATATCCGGTAGGAAGTTTTTTATTATTGATGAATTAACTTCTATGATAGTCCCTGCAATCTTTTGTAATGTGTGTGATAAATTTCGCTTGCCTTTTTCCAGGAAAAGTTTTCAGTCATAGCCTTTTTTACAAGCTGAATCCACTCGGAGTGATTATTATAAACAGAAATTGCATTTTCAATTGCTCTTATCATTTCTTTCCCATCAAATTCATGGAACACAAATCCATTTCCTAATTCAGCGTTTCGTTTGTAGTCAACAATAGAATCCAAGAGTCCCCCCGTACCTCTTACGATAGGTATTGTTCCGTATTTTAGCGCCATTAATTGACCGAGCCCGCAGGGTTCAAAACGAGAAGGCATCAAGAACATATCACATCCCGCATATATAGCTCTTGCTTTCTTATCATTATATCCGATTATTGCGGAAAACCTATTTCCATACTGATTCATATCGTCTGTTAATATGTTCTCATAGTTTTTATCCCCGGTTCCGAGGATAACCAACTCAACATCGAGGTCTAAAATTTGATCAAGAAAATCAACTACAAGATCTATACCTTTCTGGTCGGCAAGTCTTGAAACGATTCCTATAAGCGGTTTGTTCTCTTTAGATTTAAATCCAAGATGTTTTCTTAATTTCATCTTGTTCATTATTTTGCCATCTAAATTCTCGGGACTGTATTTCATGCATATTGTGTTATCTTTCTCAGGATCCCATACGTCATAATCAAGTCCATTCATTATTCCTACTAATTTATTCTGATTTGAAATAGATCGTAAGACGCCGTCCAGCCAATAGCCATATTCAGGAGTTTTAATTTCTTCAGCATATCTTGAGCTTACCGTGGTCACTAAATCAGATGAAATAATACCACCTTTCATGAGGTTTACTTCTCCGTAAAATTCTAGCCCATGCATATTGTAAAGATGAGATGGAAGGCCGAATTTCTCTATAAGATTTTGCTCATATAATCCTTGGTATGCTATGTTGTGGATCGTGTATACAACCTTTGTATTTGCAAAATACGGGTCATCATGATAGTGCTTTTTCCATTTTAGCGAAATAGGTACAAGTGCAGTTTGCCAGTCATTGCAATGTATAATGTCAGGCTGAAAGTTTACGGCTTTTGCGATTTCAAGAGCGCCAAGAGATAAAAAGCCAAACCTTATATCGTTATCTGAATAATCTCCTGTAGGCGTACCATAGATGTAATCGCGGTCGTAGAATTCTTCATTAATAAGGAAATAAACCGTAACTCCATCA
The DNA here is from genome assembly GCA_004525335.1 of Thermodesulfobacteriales bacterium. Lineage (GTDB taxonomy): Bacteria > Desulfobacterota_D > UBA1144 > Nemesobacterales > UBA2774 > CR02bin9. Next base: position 1,833 of record SPCL01000093.1, on the reverse strand, counting down.
ATTTTAGTTTCTTTGATCTTGCCTTTATGGGCTATCCAATCTATAGGAACTATTATTTCTTTATTCCTAATAGTTTGAACTTTAAAACCCAGACGTTTAAGGTTCCTTTCGGCTTCTCTGTAAAGTGGTATCACTACTCTGACATCCAGCCCTAAGTTACTTAATCGTTTTGGTAAAACGCCTATAACATCTGCCAGACCGCCAGTTTTTGCGAAGGGCTCCATTTCAGAAGCTACAATTAGCACATTCATTCTTTTTCCCCTATAAATGATGTGAGTGATCTCAAATCCTCGCAGAAAGAAGTAGCTTTTCTGAAAGCAAATTTAAGAAATAATATTAATCCTAATCAACCCCTATCATTATATTCACTGAGTACTTTGAGTTTTTCAATATGTTCTGTTAAAAAATCCATAGACTCCATTCTCCAGGCCCAGTTTCCTGTTGTGGTTGACGGAGTATTCATTCTTGCCGAAGCTCCCAGGCCTAAGATGTCCTGCATAGGTATAATGAGGGTATCGGCCCTAGATTTCATAGCGAGTTCGATAAGTTCCCAGTTTATATTGTTTTCGTTTAATTCTTTATCTAAATATTCGCTAACTCTATTTTTCTCGATATCCCCTGCTTCTTCATTCCACCAGCCTAAAGCTGTATTATTATCATGTGTCCCCGTATAAATAACACCTTGATTGCCAATATTAGTAGGCAGATAATCACCGTAAGGATAATCATCCCCAAAAGCAAAGAGGAGTATTCTCATGCCGGGGAGTTCATAGTGCTTTATTATCTCTTTTACATCTTCAGTTATTAAACCAAGGTCCTCAGCTATGAATTTGCTTTTGTCAAAGCAGGAGAATAAATTATTGAAAAAGCTTTCTGCATCGATATTTACCCATTTTCCATTAAGAGCTGTAGTCTCCCCAGCATTTACTTCCCAGTAAGATACAAAACCCCTGAAATGATCGAGCCTCAGTTTGTCAAACATTGATAAATTATGCCCGATTCGTTTTATCCACCACGAGTATTGTGTTTCTTTTAGTTTGTCCCAATTGTAAACCGGATTACCCCATAGCTGACCAGTCTTGCTGAAGTAATCAGGAGGCACGCCCGCAATGAATTCCGGGTTTTTCTTGTCATCCAGTTTGAATATCTCCTGATTTGCCCAAACGTCAGAGCTGTCGTAATTTACATAATAGGGGATATCTCCTATTATTTTTATTCCATTGTCATTTGAGTATTTCTTTAAAGAATCCCACTGTTTAAAGAAAATGTATTGAAGAAATTTGTTATATAAAATGAAGTGTTCCTCTTTCTCATACCAGTCATCCAGCGATTGCCTCTTTCTATTTCGTAAGTCAGTTGGGAAATCCTGCCACGTTTCAAAATTAGCTTCGCTTTTTATTGACGTATATAGGCAGTAATCATCCAGCCAATGCTTATTTTCTAAACAAAATTTTCTAAAATCACTATACTCTGCAATACCTCTCAAATTCGATTCAAATGCAGTCTTCAGTAAATCTGTTTTGTGTGATAAAGCTAATTCAAAATCAACACTGTCTTTTGGAAATAGGGGTGGATCGTGTAAATCAGATTTAGACAGGTAGCCATCTTTCCTTAGTAGTTCAGGGCTAATTAGCAGTGGGTTCCCTGCAAATGATGAAGGAGAACTATAAGGAGAATTTCCATAAGTTTGTTCTGTAGGGTTAAGTGGTAAAACTTGCCAGTATGTTTGTTTGGATTTCTTAAGAAAATCGACAAATTCATATGACGAAGGCCCAAAATCACCTATTCCATGTGGTGAAGGTAGAGATGTGATATGAAGTAGTATGCCGCTTG
>SPCL01000207.1 GCA_004525335.1 Thermodesulfobacteriales bacterium | reverse complement strand
TAGAAACTTGGAGGAGAGATTACAATGAGTTCAGGCCCCATTCTGCGCTGGAGAATATGACGCCTGAGGAGTATGTGAAAATGCACTTAAAAAAGCCAGAAATCTCTAATTTACCTGGTACAGCTTTGGGGTGAGGCTCAAATATGAAAATTTACAACTTAAAAGGTGGACCTATTTTTGGGGGCTTGACACTAGAAGAAGCTCAGAGGCACGAGTGGCTTGTTACAAACGGCTTGGGGAGTTATGCTTCGGGAACTATTGCTGGGCTTCTGACCCGGAGATACCATGGGTTACTTGTTGCAGCACTAAATCCGCCTGTAGTGAGATTTCTGCTCGTTACAAAACTTGACGATACCGTGATGTACGATGGTCAAGACTTTGCTCTTTTTTCCAACCGCTGGTCTGATGGAACCGTTGATCCAAAAAGCTATAAGAATATAGAAAGCTTTCGCTTAGAAGGCAGTATTCCGTTATGGCATTATGCAATAGCCGATGCAATACTTGAAAAGCGTATATGGATGAAGCAAGGAGAAAATACCACATTTGTAAGATATAGCTTAAAGCGTGCGTCTAGTCCCGTAAGTCTGAAAATAAAAGCTTTGGTTAACTACAGAACCTACCATGGGTTAACAAAAGCAGGAAACTGGAAGATGAATGTTCGACCTGGAAACGCTGGTCTTGAAATTCAGGCTTTTGATAAAGCAACACCATTTTATATAGTCAGTGACAAAGGAAATTTTGTAACCGCTAACAAGTGGTTCTACGGTTTTAATCTATCAGGGGAAAGAGAGAGAGGACTTGATCATATTGATGACAATCTGTATGCAGGAGAATTGACTACTATTCTTTCCGCCGGGGATTCATTGTCAATAGCGTTAAGTACTGAAGAGTTTGAAAATTTTGATGGAGAGATGGAGCTTGAAACCCGGAGAGATCATGAAGCGGAGATTCTAAATAATCTTAACTCAGCGAAACTTAAGTACCCGAAGTCACTGAAGGTGAAGCTCGGGAGACTTGCATTGGCTTCAGACCAATTTCTCGTTGAAAGACCACAATCGCACGGGAAAAAAGGCATGACCATGATTGCGGGATACCATTGGTTTGGAGAATGGGGCAGGGATACCATGATAAGCCTTCCTGGACTGACTTTGTGCACCGGACGTCCGGAAATAGCCCGGTCTATTTTACTTACATTCTCAAAATATATTGACAAGGGGATGCTGCCTAACCGATTTCCTGATGAAGGGGAATCCCCGGAATACAACACGGTCGACGCAACTCTTTGGTTCTTCCAGGCCATATATTCATACTACCATGCAACAAAAGACAAGGGGTTCTTAAAAGAAATATTCCCTGTTTTAGAAGAGATAATCGAGTGGCATAAGAAAGGCACTCGTTACAACATTAAAGTTGACGCAGACGATGGGCTTCTTTACGCCGGGCAGCAAGGAGTGCAGCTTACATGGATGGACGCAAAAATAGGTGATTGGGTTGTAACTCCTAGAATCGGTAAACCAATTGAGGTAAACGCGCTTTGGTATAACGTGCTTCTCATTATGTCTGAGTTTGCTAAAAAACTTAAAAAAAATCCAGCAACCTACGAATCTTGTGCAGAGAAAACATTTATTGGTTTTAAGCGTTTCTGGAATAAAGATAAGGAATTTTGCTATGATGTTATAGACGGACCTGACGGAAACGACTCTAGCTTGAGGCCAAACCAGATAATAGCTGTTTCTTTATCTCATAGTCCTCTTACAGAAGAGCAGCAGCAAAAGGTGGTTGAGGTCTGCAGCCGTAAATTGTTAACCTCTTACGGATTGAGAAGCCTTTCGCCCGATCATCCGGATTACAAAGGAACTTCTATGGGAAATCAGAGTGAACGCGACGGGGCATATCATCAAGGAACAGTTTGGGGGTGGCTCCTAGGACGCTTCGCTCTCGCTCACTTAAAGGTTTATAAAAATCCGGGGAGAGCGATTGAATATTTAGAACCTTTACTCCAAAATTTAAATACGCATGGTATCGGAAACCTGAACGAAATATTCGATGGAGATGCACCGCATAATCCAAAGGGCTGTATCGCTCAAGCATGGACAGTGGCAGAAACACTGAGAGCTTACGTTGAAATCAGTAAGTCTATTTAAACTAAGCGATGTACTGCTCCCCTTTTGCCAAGAAAGTTTTAAGTTAGAATCAAAGCTTTAATCTAAAAAAGATTGAGATTTGTAAGAACGTGAATAGTACTGTTTTTATCTTGCCACTATTCCACTAGAGAACACTCCTAACCTATATATATTATTGTATAAATTAAAATGGGTCCCCTGGTTGACTTTCTCTTATGTTCAATGATTTATATGATTAGTACGAGTAGGTAATTGCGGTACTTCAATGCCGGTCTTTTCAAATTGTCAGATATTCGTACATCTGACATTCCAAACATCAAATACACCTAATAATCATTAGAAAATACACTGGCATGACTATTGCCATTAACTACACTATTAACATATAATTACGATAATGAAAAACACCACATCTTCGCCTGGAATCCCTAGAGATTTACCCGAAGCCGCTCACTGTCTGCATTGTGGGGAGGAGCTCGGTCTATCCAATACGGTTTATTCCAATGGCTATTATTTTTGCTGTACGGGATGCAGTTCTGTTTACGAACTGCTTAATACGTTGGGACTCCAAAATTTCTACAAAATAAAAGAAGAGCAAAATATAGGGAAAACCGGGCGTCCAATTTATGCTGAAGCTAAGGAAGAATACGGATACCTGGATCAGGACAACTTTATAAATCAATACACGAGTCCAGAAACCCCGCTTACAATGAATTTTTATATCGAAGGTATCCACTGCGGAGCATGCCTCTGGTTGATTGAGAAAATCCCTGATTACTCACCTCATATAGAATCGGTTTCCCTGAACATGTCATCCAACGTCGCTATCGTAAACTTCAGAAACAAAAAGAAATTCTCAAGCTTTCCTCAGATAATTAAACGTTTCGGGTATAAAGCACATCCGATTAAGATTGACGAAGAAGCGCAAGAACTTAAGCAAAAAGAGAATAGAAAATCCCTGATTAGGATATCCGTCGCAGCAGTCTGCGCCGGGAATATAATGCTGCTGTCTGCAGCAATATATTCAGGCGCTGAGGGAATATTTGCAGAGAAATTCGCACTATTAAACTTTGTATTAACCTTGCCTGTAGTAACATAT
>SPCL01000285.1 GCA_004525335.1 Thermodesulfobacteriales bacterium | reverse complement strand
CTAGGGAAGCTTTCTTACCGAAATTGTTTTTTCACCGCGCAAGGCATTACCTTCATCCGTCACACCCTCCACAACAATTCGATATTCGGTCACAAGGTCAGCAGCGAAAAATGAAACTGTATTTGGGTTCTTTCCATCCAGGGTAATCATAGGATTCCAGTATATTGTAGATCGATAATCGGGAAGATCATAACGATCTTCAGCTGAATAATCTGGTGAACTGAATTTTTTTGTAGTGGAATATCCGGCCATATGGATCTTTTGCAACTTACTTTTGTCATATGAACCAAGGCCGGACTTTTCCTCGTCGGAATATCCCTTTCTTGTATAGATAGAGATTACTCCGTTACCACCGCGGGCGCCATAGCTTGCCCCCATGCCAAATTTAGTGACCTCAATGTGATCAATTTCTTGAGGGCTAAGCTGACTAATCTGCTCTGCTGGGCCACCTTCCAAATCGTTTACGACCAATCCGTCGATTAGTACTAAAGGCTCCTGGTCCTTGAAACTGCCAAAACCCGATGATCCACTCAGCAACAGATACTTACCTGGCGGAGCTCCAATAACTCTAAGCCCGGGGACTTTGATTTGTAGCGCGCTAAGCATATCCGTCACATGTCTATCCCTGAGCCATTCACCTGTAACCGTATAGTCAGCGAAAAAAATTGTTGATTTCTGTTCCACTATGCGACTACTTTTTATAGTAACCTCTTTAAGCATGTGCGTCGCAGGACGAGAATCTGGCAAGTAGCGTTGGTGTGCGTTTTCGTATTTATAAACCTGGATTTGCAAAGGGATGGCTGATCGTAACGGAGGAGAAATAGTGATCGTGTCAAACAGAATACTTCCGGATCTTCCTTTTAGACTTCTTGCTATGATTGAAAGTTCTGTTGTATCATAGTGTATTAAATTCGAGACAAAGAAGGTACCATCCTTTTCTGTCGTGAAGGAATATTCCATATTGTTGTTTTCCTGAACAAGCGTAAGCAGACCCTAAACCTGCTTTACCTTCCCGGGGATAGACATACCCTTAATATCAAACCCATTCTGCACAAAATATCTGGTATGCGCGTCCAGGGTGTCGGGCAAAGAAACTACCGGCATTGTGAAGTCTGATAAAATTGTAGATTCACTTTGTACGGGGCGAGCTTGTTCCACGTCAGTCACGGATAAAGATAGATTGGCCGGGACACGAAGGTCGAGATCGTCCACTACGTCAATTGTTAGCGTTATTTTGTCACGGGGAAGATAGTACTCCTTTGCGGCTGTGATACTTATATTGTCTGTGGTTTTGTTCTCCGGTTGATAATCGCTTATCATCACCATCTCATCGGTGTCCAACACGCTAACGGGTTTCACAAACATGTACGATGGATCAAAATTTAGCATCCATCGGGTATATGCGCGAAGGGAATAATTTCCCTTTTCCAGTAGCGAGGGAAGTGTCAAATCACCCACAATGGTACCATTCGTAATCGAAAAAATTCTAGTTGTAATGATTTTGCCTTTTTCATCTGCCAAGTCGACATAAAGAACATGGCTTAGGGAGTCTTTTAGCAGCGGTGTAAAATAATTCATATACCCCTTGAACCAGATTACTTCATCTGGGTAGTAATATGACTTGTTGGTGTGCAGATAAGGTTTCTCTGTTAGATAAGTCAGGGCGCTCAATCGTTTCTTCTCCAAAGGCTTTTGTTCCGTGTACTGAATCTTTCCGGGTTTATAGTCGTAAGGGAGTAAATCAGCAGCACGCGCATTGAACATTTGGCCGGAAACGGTCATTTGTAAAGGGTTTATTACGATGCCGTCTTCGTTTACATTCAGAAAGCCACCCTCGACCTCAATCCAGCTAACGGGATATGCAATGTCCTGATATAGGTTCGCTGTTGTTATTTTCTTGTTGTAGTGAATTTCTACGCGAGGTGGAAATTGAATCGTAAATAGATTCGGCCTTTCTCCCGCAGATATTTTTTCATCCAGGTAATATCTGAAAAGAGTTTTGCCTTCATTTTCTGAAAAATAGCGCAATCGAACCACCCGGCGTAAGTTTGACTTATCTTCATAAAGGTCATAGCCTTCCGGTTTTAAAGGTTGGTCAATAATAGATTTAAAAAAATGCCGTACTGAACCCTCATACGCTTCTGCCCGCTT
>SPCL01000124.1 GCA_004525335.1 Thermodesulfobacteriales bacterium | reverse complement strand
GTTTTTTATGAGGTTAGGGTGGTCTAAAATTGGTGAACTTGAGACCTACCAAGAACAGCCACACCAGTTGATGAGAGCTAATTTAGAATCTGATTGAACGAATTAAGGAAAATCATGCGGGAATTGATCGAAAGTTTAAAGTCATCCGAAAGTTTAGTTCAAAAAAAGGCAATCAGCGATATATGGAAATATCTTCCTACAACTTCCAACATAAATGGCGAAGAAGTCCTGCTTGGAGATGATACAGCAGCCATTAAGTCTGATGATCACTATCTGTTAATTGCGGGCGAAGGTGTTTATCATCCCTTACTAAAGTCTAATCCTTATCTAGCAGGAAGAACATCGGTTCTTACAAATGTAAATGATATTTACTCAATGGGTGGCAGGCCTATTGCTATCGTAGATGTTCTATCTTCCTCAAATAATAATGAAACTAAAGAAGTATTAAGAGGTATTTCTGACAATGCTCGGCGATATAAAGTCCCGGTTGTAGGGGGGCATATTTCTCAAGATGCCGATTGTTCATCACTCTGTGTTTTTATACTCGGTAAAGCCAAAAATATTCTCTCAAGTTTTAATGCTAAAGAGGGGGATGATCTAGTCTTTGTTTCCAATTCAAGAGGTAAATTTGTGTCAGGTTTTAACTTCTGGGATTCCTCAAGCATGCTTAAAGATGAAGAGGTTTTAGATGACCTTGAGCTTATTGTCGAAATTGCCGAAGAGGAGCTTGCTGACACTGCAAAGGATGTAAGCATGGCTGGGCTTATAGGCTCTATCTTAATGCTTTTAGAGAGTTCTCAGAAAGGCGCATTACTCAATATAGACTCAATTCCCAAACCCTGCGAAGTGCCCCTTAAGGACTGGCTGCTCGCTTTTCCTAGTTATGGATTCATTTTCTCCCTCAGACCCGGGAATACCGATAAAGTTAAAAATAAGTTCTATAACAAAGGACTTTCTTGCGAGAACATAGGAAGAGTTACTTCTGATATGAAAGTTGCTTTTGTTAATAAAGAAAATGAAAAAGAACTATTTTGGGACCTTAATACCAATCCGCTCATTGGCGTAGGTAATCATACTCAAACTCAGGAGCAACATGGATAAAGAAAGAACCCAAATAGATCATATTATTTCTAAGCTGGGAGAGAAGATTAAGTATCTCCGCACAGAGAAGAGTTTATCTCTAAAGGATCTTTCAGAGCGCTCTGGAATCTCAGCAGCGGCTATTCACAAGATAGAGTCAAACGGCATTATTCCCACTATAACTACCATGATGAAAATAGCCGATGCTCTGGGAAGGGACGTAAACCATTTCATTGAGCAAGCTAAAGAAGATAAAGATGTTGTTTTTGTTTCTGCAAAGGAGCGAGAGCCTATATTAACTTTTAAGAAAGGTCTCGAACTAAACGGCATTTCTGCAAAGAAATACGGTGATTTTATTATGACAGCTGCATATGCCATCTTAGAGGTAGGTGCTTCCAGTGGCAAAAAGCCAATGAAGCATAAAGGTGAAGAGTTGGTTTATTGTCTTCAGGGGAAAGTGGAGTTTCAGATGAAGGGTGAAACTTATATTTTGGGGCCGGGCGACAGCCTAAATTTCAGGACACAGTTAGATCATAAATGGAAAAACGTTGGAGATAAAAAAGCAAAATTAATATGGGTACTAGCGGTTCCGCCATCATAAGGATGAGTAAAGATAGTGATTGAGCACAAATACATTGCACAGAAAATAAATGAAGCTAATAACTTAGCCGTTAAACGATTAATGTCGGTAGAGCCGGTCCTTAATGATATCGACTCGGCGCTAAATGTTATACCTGGCATGACTCCTTATACGATTTTACATTCTGGTCCACCGATAACTTGGAATAGGATGTGTAATCCTATGAAGAGGGCGGTTAAAGGCGCCCTTATTTTAGAAGGCTTGGCAAAAGACGATAAGTCGGCCGAAAAATTAATGAAAACAAAGAAAATTACCCTATCTGCAAATCATACACACGGTTCAGTGGGTCCAATGACTGGAATTATCTCAGCTTCCATGCCTGTACTTGTTACTAAGGATCTTACATATGGAAATACTTCTTATTCCACTTTTAACGAGGGGGGGGGCAAGGTTTTATGGTTTGGCTCAGTAGAAAAAGAGACGATCACTAGACTACGTTATATGAGAGATGAGTTTGCTCCAATAATGAAACGAGTTATAAAAAAGATGGGCGGTATACCAATTTGGAGTGTTTTAGCACAGGGAATTCAGATGGGCGATGAGTGTCATAATCGTCACGCCGCATCGACAAACATTTTCTTGAAAAACATAGTGGAAACTCTCTTTTCTTTAAATATATCCAAAGAAAAGGCCTTTAAAGTATATAAGTTTATCGCCGGGAATAGCCACTTTTTCCTCAACATAACTATGACTGCTTGCAAGCTTGCAATGGTTGCTGCGAGCGATATTGAAAACTCTACAATTGTAACTGTAATGTCTAGAAACGGCACCGACTTTGGAATAAGAGTAAGCGGGCTTGGGGATAAATGGTTTATCGCTCCTTCCCCTCTACTTTTAGACGCACTCTATAACCCTGGTTACGGCTTGGAGGATGGTGCACCTGATATTGGTGACAGCTCGATAATAGAAACAATGGGGCTCGGAGGATTTGCAATTGCTGCAGCTCCCTCAATGGCGTCATTTGCCGGCGGTGGGTTTCAAGACTCCATCAAAATTGTTAAACAAATGGGACAAATAACTACAACTAAAAACCCTAAGTTCGGGATTCCTTGCCTGGATTTTGAAGGGACACCAACTGGGATTGATATACGTAAAGTTGTAGAAACAGAAATTTTACCTAGCATCAATAGTGCGGTTGTGCACAAAAGCTCAGGCGCTGGGCAAATTGGTGCAGGCATAGTGCATGCTCCTTATGAATGTTTTACAAAAGCAATTATGGCATTCGGAAAGAGATATCAGCTTGCTGCTTAGGATAGGGAATTACAAATTATGGCAATAGTTAATACAATTAGAAAAAATCATTATCAGGATTCAATGAAGCTTATGCAGATAAGTCAAAAGCTGAGCGCACTTGAAGGAGTGAAGCAGGCTTCTGCGATTATGGCTACTGAGGCTAACTTGTTAATGCTTAAAGAGGCAGGGTTAATTGAGAAGATGCCAGAGTTTGCAGGCGCTAATGACTTGATCATTGCTGTCGATGCTGAGTCGCAGGAAATTGGAGATGAGGCGATCTTGCAATTAGAAACACTCCTTGCTCCAGCCGATATAGGCAATACTTCAAATATTATATATAAGAGCCTTGAAACAGCTTCAAACTCATTACCTGGGGCTAATATTGCTGTAATTTCCGTCCCGGGTGAATATGCTAAGCTTGAAGTTGCAAAAGCGATTACAAAAGGACTGCATACATTTTTGTTTAGTGACAATCTGTCCCTTGAAGAAGAAATAGAGGTGAAGGAAAGGGCTAGAGAAAAAGGGCTTTTGGTAATGGGGCCCGGCTGCGGTACTTCGATAATAAACGGCATAGGGCTTGGGTTCGCAAACATTATTAACAAGGGACCAATTGGAGTTATTGCTGCTGCCGGTACCGGTCTTCAGGAAGTTACCTGCCTTATAAACAATTTAGGCTCGGGCATTACTCACGGTATAGGGGTCGGGGGCAGGGATCTCTCTCAAGAGGTTGGGGGTATTACAACTTTAGAAGCGATAAAAATACTTGATAAAGATAATAGCACCCATGTGTTTCTTGTGGTTTCAAAACCACCCTCAAAAGAAGTTGCAGAAAAAGTTCTAGAAGCATTCAAAGAGACCGGCAAACCTTCTGTTATATGTTTTATGGGTAGCGATCTAAAGAGCGATGATCCAAATATCTACTTCGCTTCAACGCTTGATGATGCGGCAATACGTGCAGTACAGTTTGCTCAGAACGGTAGTAAAAAACCAAATATTATTAGCGCTAAGAATTGGAAGAAGCAGGTTCAACAAGCCGTTAAATCGTTAAACTCTAAACAAAAATATATTAGAGGTCTTTATTCAGGGGGCACTCTTTGTTATGAGGCGCAATATGTGCTTGAGCCCATACTGGGGAAAATTTATTCAAACGCCCCGTTCAATAAAGAATATAAACTCAAAAACTCAAATAAAAGTGAAAAGAATTCTTTAATAGATCTGGGTGAAGAGGAGTTTACCGTAGGTCGTCCTCATCCTATGATTGATGCAAACCTAAGAAGTGAAAGGCTCCTATCTGAAGCATCTAAGGCAGATGTTGCCGTAATTCTATTAGATGTCGTTTTAGGATATGTGGCGAGCCCCGATCCCGCAGGGGACCTTCTGCCTGCCATAAGAGAGGCAAGAAAATCAGCAAAGAAAAAGGGGCGAAATGTAGTATTCGTAGCCCATGTCTGCGGTACGCATAACGACCCACAGGGGTTGATTGACCAGGAAGATAAATTAAGGGAAGAAGGAGTGTTGGTTTTCCCAACTAATGCTCAAGCCTCTAGGGTGGCTGGAATGATTACAGCCAGGGGAGATATATAGAAATGAAGAGAAAAGATAATTTAAAAAAAACAGCAGTAGTTGCGTTTGGCGGAAATGCTCTAATGGGTGAAGATGGTAACAGCACTTATGCTGAGCAAATGGTCAAAACAGACTTAATGTGCAATAAATTACTTAGTCTTTTTAATATGGGCTATAGGATACTAATAACTCATGGGAATGGTCCCCAAGTTGGCAATTTCTTAATGCAGCAGGAGTCCTCGGCTGAGAATATCCCACCCATGCCGCTTGATGCTTGCAGTGCCATGACTCAGGGCCAGATAGGTTATATGATAGAACAGCGTCTTAGAAATACCTTTACCATAAATAATATTAAAAAGCCCATTATAGTTTTTTTAACGCAAGTTGTAGTCTCAAAAGATGATCCCGCATTTAATGACCCTGCTAAATTTATTGGCCCATTTTTCAGCAAAGAAGATAGTGAGAAGTTAAGTAGGGATGAAGGATGGTTAATGAGAGAAGACTCCGGTAGAGGGTACAGGCGTATCGTGGCTTCTCCTAAACCTGTTGATATTATTGAGAAAGAAGAGATTGCCGATATGGCAGATAGGGATTTTGTCGTTATAGCATGCGGGGGAGGCGGCATTCCGGTAATAAGAGATGAAGCCGGTTGCCTAAGTGGAGTGCCTGCTGTGATAGATAAAGATTTCGCAGCTGAGATGATTGGGAATTATATAGGAGCAGAGCTGCTGCTTTTAATAACACCAGTTGACCGCGTAGCAATTAACTTTGGAACACCTGAGCAAAAAAGCATATCAAAAATGAGTCTCCAGGAAGCAGAGCAGTATTATCTGGATGGACATTTTCCACCCGGAAGCATGGGGCCGAAAATTCAAGCCGCAATTCAGTTTTTACGCTCAGGCGGTAAGAAAGCAATAATTACATCCTTAGATTGCATAGAGGCTGCAATAAGAGGGGAAGCAGGTACACAGATAATTCATTGTCATTAAAAATGATCATCATGAAGAATAATTATTATAGTAAACAAAACTAATTGAATAAGGCCATTATTTGTTTTATTCTGGGATTGATGGGTTTTAAAGATGAATAAATATAGAAAGCCAATGTATTTAACAAAAGCTACAGAGTTCCTGTTGTCCAACAGCAGGTTCAAAAATAAATAACTTAGGGAGGTACGTATCATGGCAGTAGATATGGTTAAGACCGATAAGCCGGAAAATGGTAAAGCATTAGTGAATTATGAGGAAAAGCTCTTCCCGGATCACATGGCTAAAGAGGGTGAAAAGGCGCTCTTCCTTATTCACTCAGTTCCTTATGAAGGTTCAGTAGCTGGTATTAATATGCTTACAGCAATTAGAACAAAGAGAAAAGGCTATGATACCAAAGTCCTTTTCTATGGTCCTGCATCAGGCATACCTGTGTTAAGAGGTTGGCCGAACATAGGAGAGGATGGTTATGGTGCTGGTATTCAGTTATATCCTAACCTCGTTAACAAGATGTTGAGTGAGGGTATTACAGTTTATGCATGCCGTTTTTCGGCAGCAGCTCTTCTCGGTATGAATGAAGCTAATTTTATGGAAGGAGTAATTCCGATTCATCCGACCGATATATTGGACATAGTGATTGAACATCATAGAGCAGGCGCAATGATGTTTAGCACTTGGACTATGTAAGATACTCTATTAAAGTTTATAATAGAGTATT
>SPCL01000059.1 GCA_004525335.1 Thermodesulfobacteriales bacterium | reverse complement strand
GTTAACACAGCTATCGTAGCTCGAGGACAGGGAATTGGCTTTGCTATCCCTATAGATTTAGCGGAATTTGTAATTGAGCAGCTAAAGTCTGATGGAAAGGTTGTAAGAGGATGGCTTGGTGTATACGTGCAGAAAGTAACACCGGAAATCGCGTCAAGTTTTGGTTTGAAAGAAAATGAAGGTGCTTTGGTAAGCGATCTAGCGCCTGATGGACCGGCTGAAAAAGCTGGCATAAAGAGAGGGGATGTGGTTGTTGAATTTAACGGTAAAAAAGTTAAAGATGTGTCCGATCTTACCAATTTAGCCGCTGAAACAGCTCCAGGGAGTGACGTTGACGTCAAAATTGTAGAAGATGGCAAAACTAAAACAATAAAAGTTAAGCTTGAAGAATTCCCGGATCAAAAAGCACAGATTGAAAATGAGGTTAGAGAGAATCTCGGGATAAGAGTAAAGAAGTTAACGCCAGAAATTGCTAAGAGATTCAACTTGGATCAGGATGACGGCGTTATAATTTCAAATGTCCAACAAGGTAGTGCTGCTGGGGATGCCGGGCTTCAACCTGGTGACATAATTCTTGAAATTGATAAAAAGCCTATAAATACTCTGGACAACTATTCAGAAGCATTGGAAAATGTGAAATCTGGTGATACGGCATTATTTCTCGTTAAACGTGGAAGCAATACTATCTATTCTGCCATCAGAGTTAGTGAGGACGAAAATGAAGACAAAAAAGAATAAAATCCCTTTTTTGTTCTTTTGTAGGCGCAATTGTTGGGCTTTCACATAGCCTTTATTGACAAGAGATAACCTTTCATGTGACAATGGAGATATATATAAAGGCAGTACTTTAGTAAGATGTCACGAGATAATCACTGTCTCAAGATAACTAAGGAGGGTTAAGCCCCTATGGCTGATAAGACTTCTAAGAGTGTCCTAATACTTGGCGGAGGGTTTGCAGGCTTAGAGGCCGCTCAAACTTGCGAGAAAATCTTTTCTGAACAAGACTTTTCTGAACTATACACTGTAGAGATAACTTTGGTTAGTAAGGATAATTATCTAGTTTTTACTTCTATGCTCGCAGAAGTTGTATCAAGCAGCATTGAGGCTAAACATGTTGTTATACCGCTTAGAGAATGTTTTAAGACAACCACATTTAAAGAGCTTGAAGTACAAAGCCTCGATCTAAAGAACAAAGTAGTAGGCTGTTATCATTTTCATACATGTGAAACTTTTGATCTTGAATATGATTACCTCATTTTGGCAATGGGCTCCATAACTGGTTACCACGGAATTGCTGGTGCCGAAGAGAATTCTTTCCCACTAAAAAATCTTGCTGACGCTATGGTTTTAAGAAGCCATATCATAGATATGTTTGAAAGGGCTGATCTGGAACAGGATCCTGATGTAAGGAAACGCCTGCTTACTTTTGCAGTTGTAGGCGGAGGCTACACAGGGATCGAAGTGGCCGCTGAGTTAAACGATTTTGTATCATTTAGCAAAAGGTTTTATAAGCACGTAAAGGCCGATGAAGTGAAAGTCGTTGTAGTTGACCCAGGTGATAGAATCATGCATGAGATGAGTGAAGGGCTTGCCGAATATGGTCTCAAGCTGCTTAAGAAACGGGGCATGGAATTTCGTCTGCAAACAAGAGTTGAAGGAGTTACTCCTGATACTGTTGAAATACAGGACGGGGGCAAGATAGAGACCCACACTGCTATCTGGGCAGCAGGCACTGCACCTCAACCCGTAATAGCAGCACTCCCGATTGCCGATAAACATGGAAAAATTGAGGTAAACGAGTATATGGAGGTTGCGGGTTATCCAGGCGTTTGGGCGCTTGGAGATTGTGCTCTGATACCCGATCCTCACTCCGGGAAGCCGTATCCACCTACAGCTCAACATGCAATTCGTGAAGGCGCTAGAGCGGCTCATAATGTGGCTGCAGCAATTAAAGAAAAAGACGATGAAAAAAGACCGTTTGTATTTCAGGCTCAAGGAATGCTAGCTCCGCTCGGTCATAGGTCTGCTGTAGCTGACATAAAAGGTATTAAGTTCTCAGGGTTTTTTGCATGGCTAATGTGGAGAGCCATTTATCTTGGCAAACTCCCGGGATGGGATAGAAAAATTAGAGTGGCCATCGACTGGTTTTTAGATATGTTCCTTCCAAAAGATATTATTCAGCTCAAGTTCTTAATCAAAGGTCGTCAATCGCCCCCTAAAGATGAGGATTCCTGATTTTGCTTTGTACGTGATTTAAGGAATATTACTAGATCACTTAGCTCATCGTTCGTCAGAGTTCCGCCAAATCCAGGCATATTCAACCCGCCGTTCATAATACGCCACGTAAGCTCATTAGAAGAAAGCCTATCGCCTATATAAGTCAGATCAGGGCCTCTTAAGCCGCCGTGCCCTGAAATTTTATGACAGTACAGGCATCCTTTCTCGTTAAAGTCCATACCACCTCTGTATATAGGACCACTATCAGCACCAATTATCTCAACCGTCAAAGGTTTGGCGTCAAAGTGAGGTGACCATGGGGAACTAATACCTATTGCCCATAGCCCAGATATGCTTGCGATAGTCAGTGCTACAATTGCTACTGCCCATGGTCTGCGAAGCGGACTCCTCTCCCCTTTGTTTGATATAAACGGCAGGAAGAAAAGCAGCGCTCCAACCAAAAGCGGACCAAATACCATTAAGTATGTTTCCATTTGCGGAGGCATTAAAGCCAAGAACGCAAAGTAGAAGACAAAGTACCAATCCGGCACCGGTAGAGCGTCTAGATTTGATGGATCAGGTGGAGGACCAAGAGCGGGAGGACCAATAATTAACGCAATTACTAATATCGTTGTGATTACGATAAACCCAAAAACCATATCCCTCCATGCAGCGTCCGGCCAGAATGGGATACCTTTTTTCTTAACTAATGCTTCGTATTCTTTTCTATAAGTCTTTGGATCTACAGGTTTCCCTGCTTTTGGAAACTCTGATATTCCGTTTTTAATAACTAGGTACAAATGTAGGCCAATAAATATAAAAAGTAGTGCAGGCACTATGAATACGTGATAGGCAAACATACGGCTTAACGTGGCCCCTCCTATGGTTTCACCGCCTATTAGAAACTGAGCTACCCATTCCCCTATAAATGGTATTCGGCCAGCCTGCTCAGACGCTACAATAGTTGACCAGACAGCAGTTTGGTCCCATCTAATTACCTGACCTGAAAACGCCATAATTACTACGAGTGCCCAAAGCACAACACCTGATATCCAATGCATTTCACGGGGGAATTTGTATGAAGCTGTTAGATACACACGTACCATGTGAACGCCGATAAGCAGAATCATCGCAGACGCACCCCAGTTGTGCATACCTCTTACTATTCTTCCAAATGTAGTTTGGTCCGTAATATATTGAAGGCTCTGATAGGCCTCTCCCGCAGAGGGTACGTACATGAATGCAAGAGCTACACCTGTTGCAACTTGGAGCATGAACGCGAACAGCGTTGCGCTTCCGAAAACATAAAACCAGGAAGCAGAATTGGGGGGTACCGGGTGTTTTATTACAGGCCCTAGCGCACTCCCAAGCCCGGTACGGTCATCAAACCATAACCAAGCACGTCTTAAAGATTCCATCAGGTAAACTCCCTCTTCAATTTGATTCGAAGCTCCTTCATTTCTACACCGTAGTAATTGGTATCGGGCTCGTTAATATTTCTACCTGTCCATTGTTAATTCTTACAGGGTAATCATATAGTCCTCTTGGAGGCGGTCCTGCGGCAACAGTGCCGTCTTCATAATAAACCCCGCCGTGACAAGGGCACATAAATAACCTTGCTCCCGCTACCCATCTTACGGGGCAGCCCAGATGAGCGCAGTTAACGGAAAAACAAGTAAAGTCTTCTTGACCTTTACGATGAAGCCAAGCCGCCGTTTCAGCGGTAATGCCGGCCCATGGAAGAGGGGATGAATCTATAAACGAAACTTTTACAATATCGCCTACTGTAAATGTCTTAAGTTCGCCAACCGGTCTCCATATTGGTAGTGGTTGTTTAACTATCGGCGCCAATACGGAACCAACTATTGGTATTCCAACCATAAGAGCCGCTAAACCTCCGAGTGTGTAGCTTATATGGGTGAAAAATTGTCTTCTGGAGCAGTCTTCACTCGTTTTAGTCTTTTCGTTCATCTCTTAAGTCTCCTATCCATCCTGCCAACGCTAGGGTAAACAATATCAGTCCTATAAGATCCAAGATAATAATAGTGCTAACCACCTCATTAAACCCAACAGCTAATCCCCAGAGCATAAAGGTTATTCCTAAAGCCATAATCGCTGGCCAATAACCGGCTTTGGGTAGATGTTCAGGCAATGGCTTATGCCAACCTGGAGGGATATTACCACTAGCAGGACTAGTGTTTTCTCCAATTGGCTGATTACCAGTTGCTGGAGCTTGTGCCCCTGGTGCACCGAATTCGCTGCCGTTACTCAAATTTTCTATCTCCTTAATATTTTATAGTTAATACGATCTTCATTTATTTTCCTGTGTGGCTGTAAGAAGCCCCTCTGCCCCGGAATTAGATGAAATTTCATAATCTTCCGGTGCGCCGTACCATCTAGCGATGGTTACCATACTAGCCGCAAGATAGATAAGACATCCGGGTACCCACATTGTAAGTCCGCCAATCTGTTGGTCTACGCCTGGCGTTAGACATAACTCACCTCTTAGTAAAGGCAGTATTCCTATCGTATCAACTGGGGTCATATATGAAGCATATAAGCCCGCTCCGGCAAATGTAATTAACATCCCTAAAATTGTGCATCCTAAGCACGCTGAGGATAAGTAAAGAGTAGACACCAATGGTGAGAGCCTTCTGGACTCAACAGGGGCAAATACAGGCCACCAGAAGATCATTCCAATTAATACAAAGCTTATTTGCTGCGTAATGTAGAGGTTGTCGTTTGCCAGGACAGATTCGTGTAACGATGGCAAGTGCCATACCCACATTGAACCTACGCCAAGGAACCACGCAACTATCGGATTGCCGAGTACTTTCATAACAGCACCGATGGGTTCTATTGCTAAAGCCTTTTCTGCCAAAGTTTTGGGGATTCCCAAAAGTAACAAAAGAGGTACTACGAGTAAGAGCAATATGTGTTGAATCATATTGGCGCTGAATAGATAGGTTCTGCCTAAGTAATCAAGCGGTGATACCAGCGCTAAAACATATATTGTTATTCCTGTAATGAACAAGGCGGATAATTTTGTGAATTTAAACCCTGTTCCAAGTCCATAGGCTACCAATACTGCTAGCGCTGAAACTAAAACCCAAGGCTCCATATTCCATGTTGAACTAAGTACCTGCCATATGTTCATAATCTTATCCTCTTTTTCATTTCTTATTCTCTAGAAAAAAGCCCAGAGATAAATGACTGAATAAACTACAATCCAAACTCCATCCACAAAATGCCAGTAGATAGAAATGCATTCTACACCGTCTGATTTTGGTCCCTTGAAATCACCAAACATCGCTAAACCTAATAATATTGTTAACATTAATAATCCTACGCACACGTGAAACCCATGAAATCCTGTCAGTGTAAAAAATGTGGTGCCGAATACGTTTCTGCTTATAGTAATGTTTTGACCTATTAAGCCCATCCATTCACTCGCCTGACCGTATATGAACAGTACACCAAGAATAATGGTTACTAGTATCCAAATTTTCATCATAAAATGATTCTTAGATACTAAACTTCTACCAGCAAGCCACATTGAAAAACTGCTCGCTAATAAAAACAGGCTGAAAATGCCTGTCCTGAGTGGGTCTAGGCTATTTGCTGCCGTAGGTCCGTCGGTAACTGTTCCATGAAAGTTAACGTAGGCAAGAATCAGCATAACAAAAAATATTGATTCTGAGGCTACAAAAAATCCTATGAGCATTTTGTTATTTGCCATTCAAAAATCTCCTAAACTACTTTGGAATTTGGCTCATCAAGTTGATCAGGATGAGCAAGATCCCAAAGCGGACGTCTTCCTCTTACCGGTGGTACGAGATCGAAGTTATGTACTGCCGGAGGTGAAGTTGTGTACCATTCAAGTGTCCATGCATTCCATGGATTATCCGGGGCTTTCTTGCCGTGTTTTAAGCTCCATATAATATTCCAAGCAAAAATGATTACTGAGATAGCCAGTACAAAAGCGCCAATTGTTGAAAGTAGGTTCATTGATCCCCAGTAAGGCAAGTCGTGGTAGGTGTATGTACGCCGCGGCATTCCCATGACTCCAAGAAAGTGTTGTATAAAGAAGGTCATATTGAAACCTACTACTGTGAGCCAGAAATGCCATTTCCCAAGGGTCTCTGACATCATGCGTCCTGTAAATTTTGGGAACCAATAATAAACACCTGCAAAAATTGCAAATAAAGAGCCTCCAAAGAGCACATAGTGGAAATGCGCCACAATGAAATAAGTGTCTGTTGTCACCCAGTTTATGGGCGCTGAGGCAATAGCAACGCCTGTCAAACCACCCATAACAAATTCTATAATAAATGCTGTAGCAAAGAGCATCGGAGTCGCAAAGTAGATTTTGCCGCCCCACATAGTGGCAACCCAGTTTAGTACTTTAACGCCAGTCGGAATCGCGATCAGCATACTGGCCAATGAAAAATAAGCGTTTGCGACATTGCCCAGACCAACTGCGAACATATGGTGAGCCCATACACCCACGCTTAAAAGCCCTATGGCTACTGTTGAGCCGGCAACAAACGAGTAGCCGAAAATGGGCTTGCGGGAGAATACTGGAATGACTTCGGAGATTATACCAAAGGCTGGAAGAATCAGTATGTAAACTTCGGGATGGCCGAATCCCCAGAAGAAATGCTGCCAAAGGATTGCAGAGCCGCCGTGAGCCGGGGTGAAGAATGTAGCATCTAACAGCCGGTCAAGAAGCATCATTGCGAACGCAGAAGCTATTATAGGAATTACAAAAATAAGTATAAAGGAGGTTACGAGTATCATCCATACGAAAAGAGGAAGCCTCCTCATAGTCATACCCTTAACTCTCATTGTTAATATTGTAACGATGTTATTTAGCCCCGAAGAGACTGAGCTAATACCGACTGCGAGCAAACCTAATGCCCAATATGTAGGGCCTTTATTTAATGAGAAAGGTTTTTCACTTAGCGGTGCATATGCGAACCATCCGACTTCTGATGGGCCGCTCTGCGTTAGGAAGCTGTAATAGAGAAGAATTCCACCAAATATAACCAGCCAGAAGCTAAGGGCGTTAAGCCTTGGAAACGCCATGTCTCTAGCTCCAATCATAAGCGGTACAAGGTATACCCCCACACCGATTAGAAACGGCATTACGACGAAGAATATCATAGTAGTTCCATGCATAGTAAACATTTGGTTGTATACTTCGGGCGAAATAAAATCGAACTCAGGTTGAGCGAGCTGTATACGGATTACAAGCGCTTCAAGACCTCCGATAATAAAAAATACCAAAGTGCTCATAAGGTACATAAGCCCTATTTGCTTGTGGTCTACAGAGGATACCCAGCTTAACATTCCTTCATTTCCTTTAAGGGAGGGGAGCGGTTTAATATTTTCCGGAACTAAAGGGATTCTTGTGCTCATTTTAGAGCCTCCAAATATGCGACAATCGCATTTACTTCTGAATCTGTGAGTTTCATATTTGGCATAAGTGCTCCCTGTTTGTATTTCTGGGGATTAACGAGCCATTTCGTAAGATTTTCAGGGCTGTTTGTAAGCACACCAGCTCCTATAGTCTGTCTGTTATTCAAATGAGTAAGGTTTGGCCCTATACGTGCTGCGGCCGGAGTACCCACGATAGTATGACAGTTCATACAAGCCTTTGTTTGAAATAGTTCAGCCCCTTTAGCGGCTATCCCCGATCTTGGAGTGCTCGGTATCACCAATTCTTGCTCCTGCCATTCGTTAAATTCTTCTTGTGTCTCTGCGATAACTCTTATTCGCATATTAGCGTGTTGAGTGCCGCAAAACTCAGCACATGCTCCTAGGAATATGCCGGGCTCACCAGCACCTATCCATATGTAGTTAGTATGCCCGGGGATGGCGTCTATTTTACGCCCTAGCTCAGGTACCCAGAAGTCGTGTATTACATCAATAGATTCAATCCGCAATAGCAGCCTTTCGCCAACAGGCATATGTAATTCATTGGCCGTAAGCACCCCTGACTTAGGATAATAAAACTCCCACCACCACTGGTGTCCAGTCACTACTACGTCCGGTTCGTGGTCTCCTATTGGGGGATCAACAGCCCGCATTGTACTGCAGGTAAGCTGGAACAGTACGGCTACGATGGCTATAGGAATTATAGTCCAGACTATTTCAAGCCTTAAGTCTCCGAAATTTTGATACGGTTCACTTGAGTCTTTGGAGCCTTTTCTGTAGCGGATAACTATATAGGTGACTGCGACTACGATAATTGCCAAAATTCCAATAGATATAGCAATTATGTAGTAAGTTAAACCCGCCATTACCACCATTTCTGGAGAACTTGGATTAAAAATCCCGCCTAGCTTTTCCATAATAGGTTTCTAATACTATATTTCTTAATCAAAGTACGTTTGTCAATTAAGATTTCCCTGCCTTTATTGCAGTATAAAGACTTTCTTCTGTTATTGTCAAATCTTGGCTAAAATTAATTGCTAATTCTCCTAAATTGTTGGATATATAGAATGAAAATTTATGGTATTATGTTGAATATTAAGTTAAGCTCAGCATAATAAAGTTAGTCCTCATCTAAAAAATCAGGGAAAAATCATAAATTTTATTTGTATATGAATAAATCTCTCCTCACATCCTTATTTTCTATTCTTACATGTCTATTGCTTATTAATTTTTCGCCTAATGCTTTTTCCCAAGACGGCGCGGATAACAAGCAAGAAATTGAAGAAAACCAATCCCCTTTAGTGCAAGAGGACGATGCTCCAGAGGCTCTTAATGAAATTGTGGACGAAAACAAGACTCAAAAGCAAATCACATCAGAGGATTCATCAGAATCTGCATCAGAAAGTACAAAATCAGATGATAACTCCGAGACAAGCGCTGAAGATGAGTCAGTTGTTCGTATTTCTAAAGTAAAGATTGAAGGGGCCAAGGTAGTAACGAACCAGCAGATTGAACAGGTAATAGGTACTGAATTTCCTTCTATACGGTTCTGGGTAAAAAAACCTGTGTTTGATGAGGAAGTTCTAAAAGACGATATGGTCAGGATTCAAAGACTCTATGCTAATAATGGATACTATGATACAAAGGCGACCTACGAGACTAAATATAATAAAGATGAGACTAGAGTTGAAATCAAGATTGATATAGAAGAAGGCGAACCTATAATACTTACCGATATTGATCTTACTTTTGAAGGCGATCTAACTCCAGAATTAAAGAAACAGATTACAGATGCGGTACCGCTTGAGGTCGATAAAACATTTTCTCCCAATGGGTATCAACAAACCAAAGGCGTGATTTCTGAACTTCTTTCTAATAAAGGATATCCGAAATCGGAAATAGAAGGTGAAGCATTAGTAAATAGAAGGGAAAAATGGGCCAGGGCAAAGTTTGTGGTGAAGCCGGGCTTGATATATAAATTCGGCGTAATAAAAGTTGAGGGGAATGAGAATGTTGCAAGCTACATTATAGAAAGAGAGGCGGAATTTAAGCAATGCAAAATAGAAAATGAAGCGGTAATTGAGAAATGTGAAACATTTTCTTTAAGCAAAGTTAATCAAACACAGGCAAATATATTTCAGCTCGGTCTTTTTAGATCGGTTGTGATTGACCCGGTGTATGACGATGAGAAGCAACTTGTGGATATAGCAATAGTAGTAAAAGAAAGGAAACAGGGTTCTGTAAAGATTGGGGGTGGGTTTGGAACAGAGGACAAGCTTAGAGGGCAGGTAATTTGGACTCAGAGGAATTTCTTTGGAGGTGGAAGAAGACTTGAAGTAGCGGGTAAATTTTCTTTTATTACACAAAGGATTGAAACGTCTGTAATACAGCCCTTTATAGCCGGCAAAAACTCTGAACTATCCGGAACTCTTAATTTCCAAAGAGACGATGTCCCTTCTTTTAAAGGTAGAAGCTTTCTTACGACTGTCGCTCTGACAAAAGGTTTTTGGGAACATTATTCTGTTTTCAGCTCATTAAATGTTCAGTTCTCAAGGATAGTAGACAGCGCTACTCGAACTCCGGAGGAGAGAAGTAGGGAAAATTTCTTTCTGACTTTCATCAACCTGGGGTTTGAACGGGATACTACAGATAATGTTCTTAACCCTACTCGTGGCACTGTAGTCTCTACGGGTCTTGAATCGTCTTTTACAGCATTAGGGTCGGATGTAAATTACTTAAAAGGGACAATAGAGCTCAGAGGTTATAAGAAATACCGGAATATTGTTTTTGCAAAGAAATTCACAATTGGTGTTATACAGCCTTTTGGATCTACCCAGACTTTAGATGTTCCAATTTTCAAGAGGTTCTTTGCGGGGGGCAGTACCAGTATGAGAGGCTTTCCCTTTCAGAAGCTCGGGCCACTGGATGATAATAACGATCCTCTAGGTGGAAACTCTCTTTTAGTTGGAAGCTTTGAAGTCAGATATCCGATATATGGAGATTTCGGCGGAGTGACGTTTCTGGATTATGGTAATGTTTACACTGAAGAATGGAGCTTTGATCTGGCGGATATAAAATATGCACCAGGTGTAGGGCTCAGATATGATACCCTAATTGGTCCGGTAAGGTTCGATGTGGGTTATGCACTCAATCCTGAACCTGGGATTAGAAGGATACAGTTTTTTATAAGCATCGGTCAGGCGTTTTAAAGTATTGTTTCTAAGTGTTACATGTTGGAATTTGAAAACGGCGACTTTGCTCATGTATTTGCTTAACTTTTAGATACGTGTTGTGGGGATGTTGCCTAAATCCTCAGGTTTGTTGGAGTCTTTATCTACCTGGTCTTTATCTACCGGGTCTTCGTCTTCTGCGTTTTCTGGAGAGTCAGGGTTATCTCTCTCAGCTTCAAATTCTATCGTCTTTTTTAATTCATCCTTAGCCCTTTCCAGCTCTCTCATGCCCCTACCTATAGTTCTCGCGATCTTGGGTATTTCTTTGGGCCCAAGTAGTAATAAAGCGATTACTAAAACGATGAGTATTTCAGTTGTTCCGATTCCAAACATTAATTTCCCTTAATACTAACTACTTAATATCAAAGGCTACCTCATTAACATTGTATCTTCAACAATGCCTTATTGTTGAAAAGTGATTTCAAAGACTATAGTTTTTAGTTGGATGTTGTAAAATGATAT
>SPCL01000002.1 GCA_004525335.1 Thermodesulfobacteriales bacterium | reverse complement strand
TTTAAACTAGTGGCGTAGTAAATATAACGAGGCAATAATGAAGATTGCTGTTGGAAGTGACGAACGGACCCATCTTACAGATTTTGTAATTGATGAGCTAAAAGCTAGGGGAATAGAACTGGAACTTTATGGCGCGCTAGATGAAGATGATATTGGGTGGACAGAGGTTGCACAGAGAGTTGCAGAGAAGGTTAAAGACGGATCATGTGACCAGGGTATACTTTTTTGCTGGACAGGCACAGGGGTCAGCATTGCAGCAAATAAAGTCCCTGGGATTAGGGCTGCTCTTTGTGGTGATGCTCAGACTGCACAAGGTGCTAGAAAATGGAATGATGCAAACGTGTTAGCGATGAGCCTTAGAGTGACTTCTCAAACTGTGGCCAAAGAAATATTAGAGGCTTGGTTTAGCGCCAATCCAAAAGAGGAAGAAAAGCCTAATATTGAGAAAGTAAGCGAGATAGAAAGAAAGTATTCTCGACAATAAACTTATTGAACGAATAATAACATTTGGAGATTGTAATGAAGAAAGATAGTTATAATATTGCTATTGTTGGCGCTACAGGTGCTGTCGGACGGGAAATGATGGAGATATTAGAACAGAGAAATTTCCCTGTGAACGAGCTAAGACTTCTGGCATCTCAAAGATCAGCCGGAAAAGAGCTTGAGTTCAAAGGCCGCAAAATTAAAATTCAAAAACTAGATGAGAATTCATTTAAAGATATAGACATTGCGCTATTTTCGGCAGGGAGCTCTAGGAGTAAAGAATTCGCACCAATTGCCGCACGAGCCGGAGCCGTCGTAGTAGATAACAGTTCCGCCTTCAGAATGGAAGAAGGAGTGCCTTTAGTAGTGCCGGAAATTAATCCAGAGGCTGTAGCCGGCTACAAGAACAAGGGTATAATAGCCAATCCGAACTGTACTACTGCAGTTACTGTGATGGCACTAAAACCCCTTCACGATTTAGGTAATATTAAAAGAGTAATAGCATCGAGCTATCAAGCGGTCTCTGGAGCAGGTGCACAGGCCATTGAAGAGCTTAAAAATCGAACACTTGCCTGGGCCAATTCAGAAGAGATTCACGCTGAAACATTCCCCTATCAAATCGCTTTTAATTTACTGCCTCAAATTGATAGTTTTTTGGATAATGGATACACAAAGGAAGAAATGAAGCTCCACAATGAGACAAGGAAGATTCTTGGAGACAGTGAAATCGCTCTTACTGCAACTACCGTAAGGGTTCCTGTATTCCGTGCGCACTCAGTCTCTGTTAATATTGAAACTGAAAAGAAAATCACAGTTGAAGAAGCCAGAGAAGCTCTTAACAAATTTCCGGGTGTAAGAGTTTTCGATGAACCTTCAGAACTGAAATACCCTATGCCAATTGATGTCGCCGGAACAGATGATTGTATAGTTGGAAGAATTAGGGAAGACTATACAATACCAAATGGCCTTAGCTTTTGGGTAGTTGGGGATCAGTTGAGAAAGGGCGCTGCGCTTAATGCAGTGCAAATTGCAGAGCTCTTAATCGGAGACTATATATAATGGCAATAGTGGAGACGATCAAAGATTTTATGGGGAGTATAGTTGCTCATAACTACACTGAGCTTCCCGTAAAGATTCAAGATGGTGTCAACAAATACCTAAAAGATGATGAAAAGATAATATTAACCCTTATGGACTATAGAGCTGTCTACAGAGCACCGAAATTCGTAGACAGCAACACTTTTTTCAATTCATGGTTCATACTGACAACCCATAGAATTATCATTGCCAAAAACTCTTCTACTTTCAAAAGGTTTAGAGATATAGCGCTCTCGGATATCACACAGATTTTCTATGAGCTTGATGACACAGAGCCAAGAGTTTCCATAACAACTCCTGGGAATGAGGATATTATTGAGTTTATGAGAGCCGGGGCTGAACATTGCGAGAACCTAGATAAAAGAATAGACCTAGCAATAGAAAATGCAAAGACCCAAAAGAAAGAGACCACAAGCGACGAACATATTCTTTGCAGAAAGTGCGGCAGCAAAGTGCTCAGCCAGAGTAAATACTGTTCAGAATGCGGCTCAAGATTAGACGCCTTTTAGAAATAAAAACTACACCATTTGAAGAACATTTGATTATTATCTTGATTTAACCCCAAGCTTAAATATACTGAAAGCAGAGGAGATTTATTATGATTCACGGCTCAATAGTTGCGATAGTTACTCCGTTTAGAGACGGCAAAATTGATGAGGATGCTCTTAAAAATCTTATTGAATTCCAAATTGAAAATGGAACCCACGGGATCGTGCCATGCGGTACTACCGGAGAGTCACCCACCCTATCACATGAAGAACATGAATATGTAATTGAGCTTACAGTACAAACAGTAAAGAAAAGAGTACCGGTAATAGCAGGTACGGGATCTAACAGTACCAAAGAGGCCATTAGACTTACACGTTTTGCTAAAGAAATAGGAGCAGATGCAGCTCTTGTAGTTGTTCCGTATTACAACAAACCCACGCGGGAAGGACTTTATCTACACTTTAAACAAATAGCTTCTCAAGTAGATATCCCTATAATACTTTACAATATCCCCGGTAGATCAGGAGTGAATATGACCCCTGATACAATAGCAAGACTGGCGGGGGACTTTAAAAACATTATAGGAGTAAAAGAAGCTGCGGGATCAGTACCTCAGGCAAGCAAAATTCTTCAGCTTTGTGGAATGGATTTCTTGGTACTCTCCGGGGAAGACGCATTAAATTTCCCTCTACTTACAATTGGAGCAAGAGGGTTCATCAGTGTAACAGCTAATATTGCGCCAAAAGATCTGTCAGATCTATATAATTTTTATGTGGATGGAGAGTTTGATAGAGCTAGGGATCTTCACTATAAGTTATTGCCTTTAAACGAAGCACTGTTTATCGAAACAAATCCAATCCCTATAAAGGCTGCACTCAGTATGATGGATAAGATCAAATACGAATACAGGCTTCCACTTTCTGAAATGGCACAAAATAATTATGATGAACTTAAACAGGCGCTTTCAGATTATGGTTTGATTAGCTAAATAGCCGGCACCTATTCTCTAATTTCTCTTATGTAGTTACAATCATACTATAAGTCTATTTAACACACTTTAATTTCTGGAGATAGAGTTGAGTCCTCCCAATCTTGATTTTGAGAAGAAAATTTGGGCAAAGGGGAAGATACCTGCCGGGGTTGATGAAGCAGGAAGGGGTCCGCTTGCAGGACCTGTCGTAGCTGCTGCGGTTGTGCTTCCTGATGATTGTGTAATTAAAGGGCTTGATGATTCAAAGAAGCTTTCCCATTCAAAGAGAGAGAGGATATTTGAGGAGATAAAGTCTGTTGCGATATCTTATGCCATTGGGATAGTTGAGCCTGAGGAAATAGACAGAATTAACATACTACAAGCTGCTCTTTTGGCTATGGAAATATCAGTAAAAAAGCTTACAACCAAACCGGATTATTTGCTGATAGACGGAAATCAAAAAACCTCACTTTTACTAATGCAGGAAACAATTGTTAAAGGTGACTCCAAATCTTGCTCTATCGCTGCGGCATCCATTATCGCCAAAGTTACCAGAGACTCCATAATGAAGGAGTATGATTTGAAATACCCCGAATATAATTTCAAGGGCCATAAGGGCTACCCAACAAAAGAACATTACGAAGCTATTAGAGAACACGGCCCCTGCCCTATTCATAGAAGGTCATTCAGGGGCGTTCTCTAGATAACTAATAACACTGCAGCGCTATTCTACGACAGTTACAGATTCCATAACTACTTGCTCGTTAGGAACATCTCCGGGTCCGGTCTGAACTGTTGCAATTGCATCTACAACATCCATGCCGTCTACGACCTTACCAAAAACAGCATAACCAAAATCTCTTCTACCGTGATCTAAAAATTTATTATCCGCTTGGTTAATATAAAATTGAGATGTGGCGCTATTAACATCTTGTGTACGTGCCATAGCTATTGTACCTCTTCCATTCTTTAAACCATTATCAGCTTCATTCTTAATAGGAGCCTTTGTAGACTTAGGCTGCATCTCGGTTGTAAAACCACCGCCCTGAACCATAAAGTTGTTTATGACTCTGTGAAAGACAGTCCCGTCATAATATCCTTCTTGAACATAGGTCAAGAAATTCTCTGTGCTTATTGGCGCATTTTCCTTATCTAACTCTATTTTAATATCGCCTTTATTAGTTTTAATTATTACCACTGGATTGCCTCCTGTATTTTGTGTTGCTTTGTCATCGCCACTCACTTCATCATTCTTTGCGTCACTACTTCTATTGCTTTCCGCAACTTGAGAATCTTGTGCTGTTTCAGATGATGTGGGTTGAGTCTCGCTTACAGTTTCATTTTCTGCAGTTCCATTCTGATTACAACCGGCTAGAAAAAATACTGTCGGTAGGAAAAGAATAATTGTCACAACTACAAAATATCTGATTAAACTCTTATACATGGCTTTTAGCCTCCTTAGTGTTTCTCTCGGCCTCTAAATTTATAGTATTCCCCCTGTAGTGTCAAACAGGATATATCTTAGATTTGATTCTGAACTTTAGCTCTGTTAAATTGTCCTCTTAACTACTTACATAACGGGGTGAACAGATGAGCAGAATTAAATTCGGAGTAATGATGCGTCAGCAGAAGATAGATTTTTCTGAGATTCGCGAAACCGCGCGGCTTTGCGATTTGCTCGACTACCATTCGGTCTGGTTCTATGATCATATTTTAGGAATGGGCGCAGTTGAAATGGATATTTATGAGGCCTGGACTTCAATGTCGGCACTGGCGAGTGTTACAGAGAAGATAAAGATAGGAACCATGGTTCTCTGTAATTCATTTAGACCCCCTGCGCTCCTGGCAAAGATGGCTTCTACCTTTGATGTTATCAGCAACGGAAGACTCGAATTTGCAATGGGAGCAGGTTGGTTTGAGCCTGAATATAAAGCCTATGGCTACCATTTCCCGGACACCAAAACCAGAATAGAACAATTATCGGAATCTATAAAAATAATAAGAGCTATGTGGACAGAGGATAAGCCCAGTTTCAAAGGAACTCATTACAGTATAGAGGATGCATATTGTAATCCGAAACCTATTCAGACCCCGCATCCGCCTATAATGATTGGGGGCGCCGGAGAGAAATATCTTCTTAGGTTAGTCGCTGAGTTGGCTGATGAATGGAACTGTCCGGCAAACCATGCCCAAGCTTACGATCATAAGCTTCAAGTGCTGAAACAACATTGCAAAGATGTTGGGAGAGATATTAATGATATAGGGATTTCTCAGCAAACAGTTTGCGTGATAGCAAAAGACGAAGCAGAGCTTGCTGTTAAACTTGAGAAGGGTCAGAGAAGGTATGGGTTTTTTGGAGATATTTCCAAGTTTGGCATAGTGGGCACGCCAGATCAATGTATAGAAAAAATATTAGAGAACGAAAAACGAGGTATTACTAAATACACCCTTTTCTTCTCTGATATTATGAATCACGACACCCTTACATTTTTTGCAAAAGAGGTCATGTCGGCTTTTTGAATACAATAAGCTAACAGAGTCTATTTATTCGCCAGCTCTTCTACTTTAATCGCAAACTCTTTCGCAAAACTTCTGATCATCTCAGAGAGCTCATCGTTCTTAGTTGCTCTTTGGTAAGTATCCGCCATTTTCATTAATGTGAAATAATAATGAGCGCTCATCTCACCTACTTCCATCTCCTTTGTCCAGAGATCAATGCTCATAGTGTTTTTTTCTACTTGATCCCACATAGAAATCAGGAGAGATTCACAGGGCTTTAAGCCTTCAAAATCAGCCTCTGAAGCTCCCCAAAAAATCTCAGCAGGTGAGTTATCATCATCCAGTTTTACAACAAAATTAATCTGGGCTTCCTTAGACATTAAATACTCCCAATTGTAAGTTTAAGCAGATTATTTTACGCTCCAGAAATCAGGTTTGCGCTTTTCTAAAAATGCGTTTGCCCCCTCTACCATCTCAGGCGCTTTCATAAAGAACCTTGCCAGCTCAAGACCGTGAGTTATTTGTGGATGAGCCATATCGGAAGCAAAATTGATCTGCAATTTTGCGATTCTTAGAGACTGCGGGCTCTTTTGAAGCAGACTCTTACACCAAGCGCCAACCTCTTCGTCTAACTTATCCTTTGGCACTACTTTATTTACCCATCCCATCTCAGCGGCGTCTTGTGCAGTGTAGCGATCACAAAGATAAACTACCTCTCTTGCCTTCTTGTCTCCTACTGAGTGCTGGAGCTGCTGCATACCGTACCAAATTGGCGCGCTCCCTACGAGTGGACCGGCCTGAGCGAAAATTGATGTGTCTGAAGCTATAGTTAGGTCGCACAGCATGTTCAGCTCATTACCGCCGCCTACACAGTAACCGTCTACTCTGGCAATGATAGGCTTACCACAGCAGCGCATAGCGGTAGCCAGCCTGTAATGGACAAGCATAAATTTATTGTCGACTTTTTTCTTTGGATCAGGAATCCAGGACAGATCACCGCCGGCAGAAAACGCTTTGCCTCCAGCACCGGTAAGAACTATTACTCCAACCTTGTCATCAACCCATGCATCCTCAAAAGCCATGGCTAATTCTTCTCTAGTTTGAGTATTAAGCGCGTTACGAGTCTCCGGGCGGTTAATTGTTACGTAGGCAACCTTACTCTTCTTTAGATAAACCACATTCTTTAGATCAAGACCGTGGTTCTTCTTTACGGTTCTTTTTACTGCAGCTTTCTTTGTGGTTGTTTTAGCTGTCGGCATAAGATTCTCCTTCCTAATGTATTTAATGTCTTACCATTTTCGCACTAAATAGGGAGATTTGTCAAACTACCAATATCAGAGTTTTAATAAGAGAATATAGTAAGTCAGATTATTCTTAGAGGGTAATACAAAACGATTTAAATATGAGAATTCAATTACCAAGGAAGCTTATTCATCAAAGGCGCAATCTGAGGACCTAGGAACGCAACAACCGTAAGTAATGATAAAAAGCCTACAACTCCAAGACAAAGACCAACAACAACTCCCTGAGCTATCATATCAAGATGCTTTTCGTCCATTAATGTCCTCCTTTTGCCTTACCGCCAAAGAATGGATCGCCCACAGATATTGACGGGAATGCTCTCATGAATAATAGGAACATCATAACAAAGGCTCCTAAGAAACCAAGAGTTATAAGTAATTGAGTAATCCCTATATTTATTGTATCTGATAAAGAAGGAACTATAAGCACAAATTTATCAAGCCATAGTCCTGTTAGAGAAACTCCAGCGATGAATACAACAATTGGTTTTACTATTTTATTAGTTCTAGGTACGAGTGAGAGGAACGGGAAGATAAAAACGCAGGTTAGAACTGCCCATGCTAAGGATTGAAACGGCTCTTCCTGTATTCGCTTAATAACAAACCCTGTTTCTTCAGGCATGTTTGCATACCAGATAGGTAGTAATTGTGAGAAAAAGAGGTAGACCCAGAATAATGAGAAACCCTGAAGCAGCTTGCCCATATCATGGTAATGTGTATCTACTATATATTCTTCCAACCCAAGTCTTCTTCTCAGCATTATGGATAGAATAATTATAGTTCCAAGAGCACCCAAGAAGCTGCCCATGAAATAGTAAGGGCCAAATAGAGTGCTAAACCAATGAGGATCAAGGGACATTATCAAATCCCAAGCAAAAAAGCTAAATGTGATAGCGTAAAAAATTAATACTGCGGGAGCTAGTTGCCCTAGCCTTTTCCAAATCGCCTTCCTTTCGTCTTCTCCAGTCCATCCCGAAGCAATCCAGCCTGCAAAGCCGCCTAATTTATCCCCTACTCCTCCAAGATCCTGCCTTAAGGAATAGTACAAGTAGAAAGCGCTCAGTATTAGTAGAATTAGAAAACTGATAACATTTCTAGCAACTACAAAAGTCATATTAAGCCATACATCTTTTGGGTGATGATAGTGCTCGGTTGCATAAGGAAGTATATAGTCCCGACCAGCAAAAATCACGAGAAGCAATATGAAGGATATAGGGAGGAATGCTCCAAGTCCTTCGGCAATTCTAAGAAGTGCTCTTGCCCACCTTGCGTTGGTTATGCGGAGAATACAGGAGAATATTATTCCAGCCTGTGCAATACCGGTCCAGAATAGAAAGTTTATTAAGAAAATTTCCCATGCGTTTTCAGGATTGGACCCTGTGATTTTATAAACAAAAGTGCCGAAGCCGATCAATGCAATTATCAGGAATAAATAGATAGACCAACTAGGTATCAGCGATCTTTTGGCTAATATATCATCTCTTATTTTATCATCCATCTTACTCAGCGCTCTCCTGTTCAGTGTCCTCAGTTGCCGGGGTTTCAGTATTTGCAGGCGGTTCAGCTACGGTTTCTTTCACTGGATTACCTTGTAGCTTTCTTACATAATTCACAATATCCCAAGCATTTTCTGAAGTGATGCTTTCACGGTAACTAGGCATCATAACCTTCCCACCGTATCTTATGTATGCATATATATATCCGTCAGTTCTTGCTATTACGCCGGGTGTTAGAAGATTTAAAGGATAGAAACCTCTTTTGATTACCGGCCCATCTCCCTTACCTTCCATTCCATGGCAAGCAAAACAGTATATATTGAACTCCTTCTCACCATTCGCAAGTGATTCTTGGGTTGCAGGAACTGGGTTTACTGAAATACTCTCAAAGTCCTCTCTTGGCTCCGGTTTTATTCTAAGCCCTGTAGTACTAACAGAAAGGTCTGGGTAAATTACAGGCTCCTCATATGGGAGTATAGAAGGCTGCACCCACATATCAAAAGACCATGGAAAGGAAAAAGCCTTCAAAGTACCCATTAAACTTAAAACAGGTATTAAAAGTAGATAAAATTTCCTATTTTTTAAGAACAATCCTGTTTTACCTCCTAGATAGTCAAAAAACCGTTCATATACTGTCAAATTTAATATCTTCAGCCCCCTGAGAAGTTAATATCTCCTCAGCATCCTTAACACCTTCTTTAGAACATGTAATCATAATGCCGAATTTGTCTTCAGAAAACCTGGTGTCATACATAGTTCTTGGAGCGTTGCGTCTTAGACGTGAGTTAACAAGCAAGCCGACAAGCGTAGATAGCGCTCCCATTAAAATCGTTAACTCAAATATAATCACCATAAATGGCGGCAATGATACGATTGGCTTTGCACTTACGGAAATGGGCCAATCCGAGGACATAAGGACTGTAAACCCTACTCCACAAGCAGCACCGAGCATTGCTCCAAAAAGAGTAAAGAAGCGAACTATGCTCTCAGGCTCGTCCATAACCTCTTCGATCTCATGATTAGGGAACGGAGAAAATACTCTAAGATTTTTAAAACCGGCGTCTCTTAGTTTTTTTACCGTCTCAATTGTCACATCCAAATATGTGAATATTCCAAGAACTCCCTGTTTATCACTCATTATGTCTTTGCCTCCTTTCTAGGTACAGGCAATAATTCCTTCATTTCAGTTATAGAAACCGAGGGAAGAGTTTTTAGGAAAATTAGGAAGAACATAAAGAACCATGCAAAACTTCCTACGGTAATACCAATCTCAACCCATGAAGGTGTGTAGATTCCCCAAGCCGCAGGATCAAATCCACGAGATAGGGAAATCACAATGATATTAAATCTTTCAAACCACATTCCAATGTTAATGAAGATCGACATGATAAATAGTATTTTTATATTTCTACGTACGCTCTTAAACCAAAGAGGTAGTGGAATGACAACGTTACAAACAACCATAATCCAATAGAACAGCGCATACTCGCCGGTTGCCCTGTAGTAGAACTGACCCCACTCGGCAGGACTACCGCTGTACCACGCCATGAAGAACTCTATTCCGTATGCGTAACCCACAATACAGGAGGTAAGCATAATAAGCTTTGCCATGCCGTCATAGTTATCAAGAGTAATATAGTCCTCTAAGTGGAAAATTTTTCTAATAGGAACGGTGAGTGTAATAACCATACCAAGCCCTGAGAATATTGCGCCGGCAACAAAGTATGGGGCAAAGATAGTAGTATGCCATCCAGGTAGATTGGACATTGCGAAATCCCAAGATACTACGCTATGTACAGAGAGCACTAGAGGAGTTGCAAAAGCGGCAAAGAAAAGATATGCCCTTGTGTAATGGAGCCACTCCCAGTTAGACCCCTTCCATCCTAAAGAAAGTATCGAGTAGATAATTTTCCTGGGAACTTCTGTAACCCTGTCTCTGATTGCCGCGATATCCGGGATCATTCCGATAAAGAAGAAAAGAGCGCTAACGGTCAGATAAGTACTTACCGCGAAAACGTCCCATAGCAGTGGAGATTTAAAGTTAACCCAAAGCTCTCGCTGGTTTGGATATGGGAATAACCAGTAAAAATTCCACGGCCTACCTAAGTGAATAATGGGAAAGAGCCCCGCTGTTAGAACCGCAAACACAGTCATACCTTCGGCAATTCTGTATATAGACATTCGAAAATTGGCGCGGAATAAGAATAAAATTGCAGAAATCAAAGTTCCCGAGTGCGCAATACCAACCCAGAATACAAAGTCGGTAATGTATACGCCCCAAAAAACAGGGTGTCTGTATCCTGCAACGCCTAGCCCATAATGAACCTGATAGATAAAACAAAATAGGCCAAATCCAACAAATAATAGTGTAGGCAAAAAGAGTGCCCACCACTTAAACGTGGGTTTATCAAGCATTCTTATTATATCATCATTGACTCTTGCGTAAGTTAACGTATTTTGCTCACTCATTATGCCTTATCCTGTGTCACTTTTTTTAGATATGTAATCCCAGGTTGAGTATTTACTGCTGCCAGAACTTTATAACCTCTATCATCATGAGACAGCTTTGAAACCGTGCTTTCATGGTCTTCCAGATTTCCAAACACAATCGCTTCAGCAGGACAGGCCTGCTCGCATGCCACTTTAAATTCACCCTCACCAACATCACGGCCTACATCTTTGGCAAGATCTTTTGCGTGATTAATTCTCTGGACACAGAAAGTACATTTTTCCATGACACCCTTACTTCTAACCGTCACATCAGGATTGAGCTGCCAGTTAAGAGGTTCAGGCCATTTATAGGTAAACCAGTTGAATTTTCTAACTTTATAAGTGCAGTTGTTTGCGCAATATCTAGTTCCTACGCACCTGTTATATACCATACCGTTAAGCCCTTCAGGGTTATGGTATGTGGCGAATACAGGACATACAGGCTCGCAAGGAGCGTTGCCGCATTGCTGACAGAGCATTGGTAAAAAACTAGTCCGGAAACCAGCGCTGTTATTGGCCTCTTCGAAATACCTTTCGATTCTAATCCAGGCCATATCGCGCCTTTTTGCAACCATGTCTTTTCCTACAAAAGCTATGTTGTTCTCTGCATAACATGCTGTAACACATGAACCACAGCCCACACATTTTTGTAGATCAATATTCATTGCCCAACGGTATTTATTGTATTTTCTAGGGGGATAGAAATCAGGCTCAGGATGCTCTTCATGATGTATGCCTTTCTCAAGCTCAGTCAAACTAATAGCTTGAGCTATGTCTCTATCATGCTGTGTTGTCGTATATTGAGTTTGAACAAATTGTTCGCTTTTATTGACCCTTGCAGCAGAAACTTTAGTAGAAAGCCAAGCAAAACCACCTGACCTGGCATCTGTAGCAATAGGAAGAATAGTTGTAGGGTTTACACCTCTGTCTTTAGCGTATCTTCCGTAACTCGTATGTCCCTGCCCTATCATGACTGATATAGTATCGGGTCTAATTCCTTGATAAACATACACTTGGGTTTCAATAACGCCTTGAGGCGATTCTATTGAGAGAAAATCCCCTAGTTCTACTTTTAACTTCTTAGCTGTATCGGGATGAACCTCAACCCAAGAGCTCCAAACACCGGTAGTAAGTGCATCCGGCAGCTCTTGAAGCCATGGTTTATTAGCTCCTTTTCCATCATAATACTTGTATGAAGGATAGGCTATGAAGTAAAAATCCCCCTCCCCAATAAATTCGGGCTCTGGGAATTTTACACTGGAAACTCCAGGTGAAAGCGAAACTTGCTTAGATGGTAATTCTTTATAATATCCGCCTTTCTCAAGAGATTCTTTCCAGAATGTATCAAAATCACTTGCTCCGGAAGCTCCAGTCCATACTTTTTTCCAAGAATCCTGCAAATAATCGTAAAATGTTGTTTGTGTAAATTTACCGTTCAACTCTTCAACCTGTCCGCTTACTGATAGAATTACGTCACCGGTACCTTTGGTATTAAATACAGGGGTCATCACAGGCTGTATAAGTCCGTGCACGCTCTCTCTTGGAGAGTAGTCTCCCCAGCTTTCTATCGGTGTATTGTTAGGAAGTATTAGGTTTGCAAGCTCGGTTGTTTCATCCATAAAGCTTGAGAAACTTACAACAAATGGAACTTTACCAACCGCTTCTTTAAAGTTTAATTGTTTAGGTAGTGTGAAAACCGGATTTACATCATATACAAAAAGTATATCAACATCGCCATTTTCCATTGAGCTTACTAAAGAAGTAATATCCTGGAAAGAATTTGCTGTTGAGATGGACAGTGTATCGCCAAAATCTACGGTTTCTCCAATGTTTCCTGCAACATAGTTAAGTATGTTGATAGCAACTAGAGTCTCAGTTGCGTTTGTCCCTGTAACAGATACTCCGCCGCCTATTGCGAGGCTTGGCTGCATGGAAGAAAATTCTTTAGCTATCTGAGCGATTGTCTCTTTAGGAACATCAGTCATTTCAGACACTTTATCTAAAGAGTACTGGGACAATAATCCCCTTAACCCTGCGCCGCCGTTAGGTGACTGCCCACTCTTTACTATTTCATTTGCAATACCTAGCGCTAACATAGCTTCTGTTCCGGGTTTGATTGAAATCCATTCATCGGCATTTGAAGCAGTCAATGAAGCTCTAGGCTCAACATGGACAAACCTTCCTACTGATTTGTCTTTAACGCTGTGCATCTGGCTAAACTGTTTTGTATATTGGACAGGTGAGAGCCACGTTTCTACAAAGTCAGCTCCAAAGGAAAGGAGATACTCTGTCTTTTCAATGTGATATGTTGGAATTTTATCTATTCCGAAAGAGATCTTATTAGCTTCTTTAAGCGGTTCATGGGGATATGTTTCATATTGAATATGCGTACCACCCAAAGCACCCATCCATTGGTCGACTAAGTTACCAAGGCTTCCTGTAATATTATTGGATAAAAATACTATATTTCCGGTTTTGCCGTTTTTTCTGGCTTCTTCTATTTTCTGGGTTAAAGCTGTTTCAGCAGCAGCCCATCCTAGAGGTTGCAGCTTTTCTGCATTTATATTAGAAAGTGGGGATCTTAAACGGTCTGGATTATAAAGACCTTGAAGCGCTGCTTGCCCCATTGCACAGGTGGATCCGGTATTAATAGGACTTTCAGGGTTACCCTCAATCTTAATAGCCCTTCCTTCACGGTTCTTTACTATGATTCCGCAACCCGCAGGGCATTCCCTACACGTGCTTGAATAGTAATTTGGGACTCCGGGAATAATTCCTTCAGGCGGAATGACATAAGGGATTATTTGCTCAACAGGCTCTGAGCACGATGAAGCAACAGCAGCTGTACCACTGGCTACACCGATGATTTTAAGAAAATCCCTTCTTTTGATACCACCTTTTTTCTCTTCGGACATCTTATCCTCCACTTAATAATGACAGGTCAAACAATCCTTTAAGTGTGTAAGTTCTTCGTGATTTTTAGCATTTTCTGTATGGCAAGTAATACAAAATCCCATATTCATTCTGTTAACTTTATAAACCTGATCCATGCTTGCTACGTCCCCGTGACACTGCGCACACTCAAAACCGCGTTTGACATGACGCTTGTGAGTAAAGTGCAGATATCCCGGCGTTGAATTAACCTTTGTCCAAGGGATGGGCTCTTTATTTGCCCAGTATTCCCTAACTTTAGCTATTTCATTTTTAATATTTATAGTAGTCCCGTCAAAGTCGTAATCCACATCACGACCAACGATATGCTGATGACAGCCCATACATTTTTTTACGGACGGTATTCCAGGATTGGGAGACACATCTACAAAGCTGTGACAATATTGGCAAGGAAGCTGATCTTCACCAGCGTGTATCTTATGGCTAAAAGGAATCGGCTGTTTTGGCCCTTGATCACTGCTTTCAGCATTATAAAAATAGAAACCAAGAAGAATAAAGACTGATAGTAGAGGTATTGAAAGTATTTTTGTCCCTTTTTTCATCCTTTTTCCTTAGCTATGAAATGTGTCCGTTTGGAAAGAATTAATGCCTAATTCTTAAAACGCCTAGTATTTATATCATGTCGTAGAAATCTGTCAAGTTTTGAAGCACTTTTCTTTCAATTACATATGATTTATTAACTAATTTAGTTGAAATATACATAAAGTCGGAAGAAAAAGCAGTCTTAATCTCTATTCAAATGAAGAGAGGAACTCTTCCATATCAAATGTGCCGCCTAGCTCTTTAGATAATCCTGACAAGGCTAAATCCCTTAGGTTACCGACCTCACCTTTTTCTACAGATATTGAATTATCATGCGGCAGTATCCCCAATATATTTACACCGGTCATACTAAGAATAAGCTCAGGGTTAGTCTGCTCCGGTATTCCAGGGTCCCAAGGGTAATTGCTGATAACAATTCCGGCTACCTCAAGCCCCTTCCTTTTAGCCGATTCCAGTGTTAAAAGTGTATGATTTAATGTTCCGAGGTTTGGACGCGCAACAATTAAGATGGGAATATTTAAATCTAACGCGAGATCAGACATGAAGTAGTCTTCTAAAATAGGAACGAGAAGCCCGCCTGCGCCCTCGACTAGAACAGTATCATTTTCTTTACTGAGATCAGAAAAAGATTCCTTAATCTTTTTGATATTAATTCTTTCACCGGCAAGCATTGAAGCAACCAGAGGCGCAACCGGATCGGGAAACATAAATGGACATGAAGTATCAATAGTATAATCGTCACCGATCAAGCTCTGAACAAATTCGATGTCTGTAGGACCGCTAACTATAGTGCCGGTCTGCACAGGCTTCATTACAGCAACGTTTCGGCCCGCCTGTTTTAAATTCCATGCAATTGCAGCTGTAACAATAGTCTTGCCAACTCCGGTATCCGTACCGGTTATGAATATACCCTTTGGAAACTCGCTCATAATAAAGAGCTATTATATTTAATTTGATCAAGTCTGTAAATCCACGAGATGGAATTAATTATAAACCCCGCTCTATTACCTTCTCCACAACTTCATCACAATGACTAGCAGTCTTGACCTTCATCCAAACGTGTCTTATTACTCCGGATTTATCAATAAGAAAAGTTACTCTTCTTGCAGAACCATACTCGCTCTCAACTCCGTAGGCCGTGATGATATCTTTAGACTTATCGCTAAGAAGAGGAAAATTTAGTTCGAATTTATTTCTAAAACCCTCATGCGACTTAACTCCGTCAGTACTGACACCTAAGACCTGAACTCCTAGTTTCTGAAGCTCATC
The DNA here is from genome assembly GCA_004525335.1 of Thermodesulfobacteriales bacterium. Lineage (GTDB taxonomy): Bacteria > Desulfobacterota_D > UBA1144 > Nemesobacterales > UBA2774 > CR02bin9. The sequence continues at coordinate 17,208 of SPCL01000002.1, read as the reverse complement.
CATCCCGTCTCTTAAAGAGCAGGCTTCTTTGGTGCATCCCGGGGTGTTGTCTTTTGGATAGAAGTAAAGCGCAACTGTGCTCTTTCCCTTATAATCGCTTAATTTGATTTTTTCTCCGCCATAAGTCTCCGCTTCAAAGCCAGGAGCCTGGTCTCCAACTTTAGGTATTTCGCTCATGATATAGCTCTCCTGTAAAAAAGATTAGTTCAAATTATAGATTGATTTGAGCATAAGGAAGTATCAAAAAGTGGCAAGAATATTTACTTTAAAGCATACCCATGCTTTCCTGAGCCTCTTCACTCATCTTGCTAGGATCCCATGGTGGGTCCCAGACAATGTCGATATCTACAGAATCAACCTGTGGTAGCTCCTCGACCATAAGTTTCGATTCTCCGGCAATTTGGGTTGAGGCAGGACATCCTGGAGCAGTCATAGTCATAGTAATTACAACATTTCTATCCTTTATATCTATTCCGTAAATTAAACCAAGATTGACTATGTCTATAGGTATTTCAGGGTCGTAGACTTCGCTTAGTACCTCAAGAACTTTTTCTTGGGTTAGTTCACCAACCGGTTCAGCAGCATTGGAGGAGTTATCTTTGGCAATTACTTCATCAACTGTTTTTTCTACAACCGGTTGTTCAGACACTACAGGTGTTTCTTTCTGTGTTGAAATATTTAGCCTTTCATCTTTTTCATCTTTGCTTTCGTTGTTCAAAAGCCTGTTGATCATATTTCCGATGCCCATTTTAGGACCCCCTAAGATATTGCAAAACCTATCTTCTATAAGAATACATTTAATGAGATGCATTTCAATGATATAAAGATCTAAAATTATTATCTATGTGGCTGGGATTAAAGATATAAGGAGCCCCTATATTGAGCTCCTTATCTTATTGTTATGAATTAGAGGGATTCTTTTACAGCTGCAATTGCAGGATCGTAGTTAGGTTCTGTGGCTACTTCAGGAACATACTCTGCGTATCTCACAATATCGTCCTTATCTACAACAAAAAGGGCCCTAGCTAGAAGTCTATGTTCTTTAATCAGAACTCCATAGGCCTCTCCAAAAGAAGCGTCTTTGTAATCTGAAGCTGTTTGAACCTTATCTATGCCTTCAGCAGCACAGTAGCGTCCTAGCGCAAAAGGGAGGTCCATACTTAGAGTAAGGATTACAACCTCGTCGCCTAAATTGGCAGCTTCTTGGTTGAATCTTTTTGTCTGCACATCACAAACCGGTGTATCAACTGAAAGAATTACGTTAAAAACCTTCACCTTGCCTTCTAAATCCGCAAGCGTAATTGGTGCTCCAAGACCTTTTAGTGATGAGAAGTCTGGCGCTTTATCGCCGACTTTAACCTCAGGTCCGATTAGTGTTAGTGGGTTTCCTTTTAAAGTTACTACCCCTGTTCTTTCTTCTGCCATGATAGAAATTCCTCCTGATATTTAATTACATATGATTTATTAAAACCGATTCAATGCTATATAGAATAGCTTTCAATGTCAATATAAAATGTCTGCCAAGAAGTAATTAAGTTCGGGTAAATTCAAGAATTAGGGATAACCCCTACTCAACTATCAATTTGCCGCGGTACATTGCCATCTGACAGGTAAATTCAAACTCACCTTTTTTGTCAGGTGTAAAGGTCATCTCATATGGTGTTTCAAATGGAAGATCCGCACTTATATCAAGGTCGTTAAAAAGCACTTTTTCAGAACAGGGATTACTGTCTTTACGAATAAATCGCAGGGTAATCTCTTCTCCAGCTTTGGCATGTATTACTGAGGGCTTATATACTCCTGAATCTACGATGATATCGAGTGAGCTGCCTTCAACAGTGGCTTCAGACTGCTTTTTATATAACCAGAACCACCAGATTATAAAAGCAATCAATAAAACGCCGATTAAGTTTATCAGGATGCCCATTTTACGGTTTAAACCACCTTAACCTGTTGGCATTTGTTACAACAGTAACTGATGATAGAGCCATTGCCGCCCCCGCTATAATAGGGCTTAATAATATGCCGGTAAAAGGATAAAGTATGCCGGCCGCTATAGGTATTGCTAACGTGTTATAGCCAAAGGCGCCAATCAGATTCTCTTTAATATTTCGAAGTGTTGCTTTTGAGATTGCTACAGCATCTGCAACCCCGTGTAGGGAGCCTCGCATTAAAGTTATATCGGCGCTTTCTATAGCGACATCTGTACCAGTACCAATTGCAAAACCCACATCTGCGCCAGCCAGAGCAGGGGCATCATTTATCCCGTCCCCAACCATTGCAACCTTTTCACCTTTCTCTTGTAGCTTGGTAATCTCATCTGCCTTGTCCTGAGGTAGCACCTCTGCGATAAAATCGTCGACCCCTACTAAACTAGCTACTGTTTGAGCCGTTGCCCGGTTATCACCTGTCAGCATAACAACCTTAATTCCTATTTCTTGTAGTCTTTGGATAGCTTCTTTTGAATCTGTTTTTATTGGATCCGATATACCGATCAGGCCTAGTGGCTGTCCGTCTAAAGAAACAAAGATGACAGTTTGGCCGAGTTTGGATAACTCTTCTGACCTACCGCCCAATTCACCTATATTTACATCATTATCCTGCATTAGTTTTCTGTTACCCAGAAGCACGGTTTTTTGCTGATAGATGGCCTTCACACCATGCCCGGAGATAGCCTCAAATGATTCTATAGTTGAGAGTTCTATATTCTTTTCTTTTGAAGCCTCGACAACTGCTTCTGCAAGTGGGTGCTCTGAATTTATCTCAACACTGGCTGCTATCCTTAATAACTTCTCTTCGCTTGACCCATCTGAAGGTTCAAGCGCCGTTACAACGGGCTTACCTTCAGTAATAGTCCCTGTTTTATCGAGCACTACAGTAGTTAATTGACCCGCTTTCTGAAGCGCGTCTCCTTTTCTTATAAGCACTCCGTATTCAGCCGCCTTCCCTACTCCTACCATTACAGAGATTGGGGTTGCGAGGCCCAGTGCACAGGGACAGGCAATAATTAGAACTGCAACAGTTGTAACAAGTATATAAGTCAATTTCGGATCAGGTCCGAAATTGAACCATACAAACATGGTCAGAACTGCAATAATCATTACTGTTGGAACAAATATAGAGGATACTTTATCTGCCAAACGCCCTATTTCAGGCTTGGTATTTTGAGCCTTTCTAACCATTTCTATTATTTGAGATAGCGCTGTGTCTTTACCAATGTGGGTCGCTTTAAACAAGAAACTGCCTGATTTGTTAACAGATCCCCCAACTATTTGGTCTCCCACTTTTTTACTGACTGGTATAGGCTCCCCTGTAAGCATAGATTCATCGACATGGGAGGAGCCTTCGGTGAGTTCCCCATCGACCGGTATTTTTTCTCCTGGCCTTACTCGTATAACTTCATCTAAAAGAACCTGGTCTATAGGAATATCCACCTCTTGAGCGTCTCTTAAGACTCTTGCGGTTTTGGGCTGAAGTCCAATAAGACGTTTTATAGCTTCCGATGTTTTACCGCGCGCCCTCATCTCAAGCGCAGAGCCTAGGTTGATAAAGGCGATAATTAAAGTGGCTGTATCAAAATAAACGTGCCTTGCGATTTCAGAAACCGAGTCAGGAAATATAACGACAAAAGTTGAATACACCCACGCGACTCCAGTACCTATCGCAATCAGGGTATCCATATTAGCGTTATGATTTTTAAAAGATTTTAGAGCGCCTGTAAAAAACCGCCCTCCCGAGTAAACAAGCACGAAAAGAGAAAGAAGTGATACTATCCCCCAGGAGAATTGACCTTTAAATGTGGTCAAATCAGGGAGGAGGTCTAACATAGTAACCGCAATTATTATTAAGCTTATGACGCCTGCAACTATAGTTTTTTTGAGCAGCTCTTTGTAGTGGGCCAGCTCTTGGTTCTCTTTATCAGAATCTTGTGTGTTATCTTCGACGAGACAAGCTGTATAGCCGGAGCCTGCAATGGCCTTAATCAAAACATCTTCTGCCGCATTTCCCGAAACGTTTACAGTGCGGTCAGCGAAATTGACCTCTACCTCATCTACTCCAGGGAGAGATTTTAGTGCTGTTTCAATAGTGTTTACGCAACTTGCACAGCTAATATCGGAGACGTAAAGACGCTTATATGATGTAGATTTATTATTCATAGAATCCGCCGCTCTCTAAAAGCAATTCTAAAGACGATATTTAACAACTAACACCTACTACTTAATATACTCACTATTATATCAGAACAAAGTTAGGGAATATCTATAGAAAAAAATGCTTTCTTCTTAAAGCATTAATAAGTTATAGTAGATTTGCAATCTTTACTCGACATCGGGAAATTTCCGATAATTTATTAATATTCATTCTAGACACTCTTAGAAGAAATAAATTTTTGTTGAAAACATATCAAAAATAGGTAACATATACCATATGGCAACGAAAAAGAAAATTACCGAAAAGAAAGAAACTCTGGACAAAGCTATTTATGTTAAAGCGTCTCAAGAATTTGTGGAAATGCTAAATGAATCACAATGGCATCTCCGCATGAAGCCCGCTCAAATAGTACGAGAAGCTGTTGTTGAGTACCTAAAAAGACATCTTCCTAAAGATGCCAAAAGCAAACTACTCAAAGACAGATAGCTAATCCAACGCATATACATAACCGTCGTTACTTCCAAAATAAACTACGGCGTTATCAATAATTGGTGAAGTTTCTATCTCACCTTCAGTTTCAAATCTCCAAAGCTCTTTACCGGTCCTGGAATCTAAAGCATAGAGAATCTTATCGTTACCTCCAAAATAAAGAACAGTATCCGCTACAGAAGGTGATGAGACCGCACGCAGAGTGTGGAATTTCCAATTACGCTTACCAGTCTTTTTATTAAAAGAGTACATACTGTCTACTCCGCCTATAAAAACCGAATCTTTATTTACTGCAGGAAATGAATAGAGCCAGTCAAGAATTCCGCCATCAGTCTTAATGTCCCAGACTAGTTTTCCAGTCTTCACGTCAAGTGCATATAAATGAGTATCCTGAACTCCAAAAAAGACCTTGCCTTCAGACACCGCAGGAATCGAGACGAGGATATCTTCTGCTATAAATTTCCAAAGCTCATTCCCACTGTTTATATCAATAGCATATAAATTATTATCCAAACTGCCGATGTATAGGACTTCATTTGAAATTGCAGGAGATGAAACAATCCCCCTTTGGGTTTTAAATTTCCACAATAACTTTCCCGATGAAGAATCTAACGCATAAACATAAGTATCAAGACCACCGAAATAAATAACACCGTTTTTAATTATCGGTGAAGAATTGATCTCTGCACTAGTTTGATAACTCCATTTCAATTGACCATTGTTGACATTGACTGCATACAAATTTCCGTCATTGCTGCCAAAGTAAACGACTCCTGAATCTATTGTGGGGGAAGAATAAATTTCACTTTTAGTTTTAAATTTCCAAAGCTCTTTGCCACTATTTTTGTTCAGCGCATATAGGAAACCATCATTACTACCAAAATATAGATTGTTTCCTGATACAACTGGAGAAGATCGAACTTTATCCAGAGTTTTATATTTCCATTTTATACCCTTTAGTTTTTTGAGACCTTGAGATTTATATTCTCCCGAGCGTTCCATGTTCGCACGAAAGATTGATTCGTGAGCTAATACTGATTCGACAGTAAATGTAAAAAATAGAAGCAGTAATAAACTTAATGCAAAATATCTAATTAAGGAGTTTACTGAATTTTGGCTCTTGATCATCTCATAGTATTCCAGGCTTTTTAACTACCTATACTAATATTAGATGGTCTGTTTCTAAAGGCGATTCACCCAATCTCTTGAGATAACTCAAAAAGAATAAAGCAGAATAAAAACTACCCTTTAAAACTCTTTTTACATGATTATATTCACACTAGATCGGAAAGATTAATGAGAATGAAAAAAAGGAGTACATAAATGAACAGACAACTAAATGGTTTCACCGCCACACAGACGAATAAGGGTTTTCATGTTATCAATCATGATAACAGCGAAGAGTTTGAAATCTCTTTAAATGATTTTAACGAATTCGCCAATAAATATGCTCAAGATACAATCGAGGGAAAGAATCCGGAACTCTCAGACAAAGAAGAAATCATATTTTCAATATGGGAAATGGTATTGATACCGAATACCGCTATACATTAATTTCTCCCTGCATATCGGCAGGCGGCTGAGGCAAGTTTGTCTCCAAGGGAACCCTCTTTATATTCCTCCTTGAACCTTTCCTCGGTTCTGCCCAAAACTTGTCCATCAACACCATAATATTCCTCGCTTAAGACATGAAGCGTGCGGTCCTGACAATCTACTTCCCAGAACCCAATTTGCCTCATATAACTTTCTTTACTCTTGCCAATACTTTTTTCTCCGTAATACCTAATCCAGAATTTTCTGATTTGGCCTTCGATCTGCATATTCTGTAAATCAATATATACAGAGACCACTCCACCCTTTTCATCCCTAACATCACCAGCATACTTCCCTATGTCATCTGATGTTTTATCATCACTGCCACAGGAATGAAGCCCAACAAACAGGATGGCAGCTATTACCAAGAACAAGTATTTAATCTTTTTTGTTTCAATCATAATTAACCTCGTCTTTATTCTCTATATATTAAGTATATCAGCTTACATTTAAGACATTTACTTTCTAGATATTTCTAAAGACAAATATTTTTTTGTTTCCTCAGCAACCACTCTTGATAAACCTAACAATCCTACAAGGTTTGGAAAAGCCATAAGACCGTTCATTACATCAGCGAAAGTCCAAACCAAATCTAATTTTACAACAGCTCCAACAAATACTACCGCTGTAAATAGAACTCTGTATGGCATGATTGCCTTTTCATTAAAGATATACTCTACTGATTTCTCTCCATAATAGCTCCAGCCCAGCAATGTGGAATAGGCGAAGAACGCAAGACTTATCGCCACTATGTCAGCTCCGAACTGGGGGAATCCGCTATCAAATGCGCGTGCTGAAAGACCCGCTCCAGTGTCCCCATCAGACCATAACCCGCTAGAGATGATAACTAGCCCGGTGAAAGTGCAAACAACGATAGTATCAATAAATGTTTGGGTCATCGAGACAAGACCCTGAGCAACAGGGTTATGAGTTTTAGCTGCGGCCGCTGCAATTGGGGAGCTGCCTAATCCGGATTCATTTGAGAAGATTCCCCGAGCTACTCCCATCCTAACTGTCTGGGCTATTGTTGCTCCAAGGAAACCACCCGCTGCTGCGGTTGGAGTAAAAGCATGATAAAAAACGAGGTAGAAAGCGTGAGGGATATTTGCACGAAAAACTACAAGTATCACAATGGCCCCGAGCATATAAAAGATTATCATTGCTGGAACAATTGCGCTCGTAACTTTAGCAATACTTTTAATACCGCCAACTATTACCAGCCCGGTCGCAATACATAATACAGCGCCCGTTACCCAGAGCGGGATTCCAAAAGCTTGACCCAGAGCATCTGCTACAGAGTTCGACTGAACCATATTGCCAATACCAAAAGCGGCAATTGATGCGAATATGGCAAAAAGCATGCCGAGCCACTTGAGCCCAAGTCCCTTTGAAATATAGTACATAGGGCCGCCACTCATATATCCATTTTTATCAACTTCTCTATATTTAACTGCAAGCACTGCTTCTGAGTACTTAGTAGCCATTCCCAAAAGTCCTGTTACCCACATCCAAAATAGTGCACCTGGTCCGCCGACTGCAATGGCGGTTGCAACCCCGGCAATGTTCCCTACTCCTACGGTCGCAGACAGAGCAGTCATAAGAGCTTGGAAATGAGATATATCCCCCTGAGCATCCCCATCTTCTTTTCTTTTAATTAGAGCTAAATAAAGAGCGGGCAATAGAGCCGTGAACTGTATACCTCTCAAAAGGACGGTAAGATAAATACCGGTCCCTAGTAAGAGAACAATAAGAGGAAGTCCCCAGACAAACCCACTTAATGAAGTAAGAATTTCTAAAATTTGTTGTTGCATATGACTTCCATTTTCCACTAAAAGTTAGCTAGTAACTTATCATACTAAATTATCTAAAGTAATAGCAAGATCGGCATTCAGATAAAACAATGAAATAGTTCTTGAGGTTAATGAGTATTTTATTGCAAAAAAAACACCCCTTATGTACAATTAATAATCATACCAATACAGAAATGAAATAGACGGAGGCCAGACCTTATAATGACAACTCAAAATCCGTTCGTAGTTCTCAAAGAAGAAATGGATAAACTAGTAGTAGGGCATGAAGAAGTAAAATTAGCTCTTCTACTAGGCATCATAGCAAGAGAACACATATATATAGAGGGGCCTCCTGGAACTGCAAAAACCATGTTATCTGAAATTGTATCTGCAGCTGCCAGTCTCAGATTCTTTTTCTATCAGCTTCACAGAGACACCAGGTTATCAGAATTAATTGGCGACTTGGTAATTTCAAAAGAGACAACTGACGACGGCGAATTAATTAAGCAAAAAGTTGTAAAGGGCGGGATATTAACTTCAGAGATTTGTCTCCTTGATGATATTTCAAGAGCCCCTGGGGAATCACTTAACGTACTACTTAGAATACTTAATGAAAGAAAATTCTTTAACGAAAATATTCCTCTACTAACAGCAATTGGTACTAGTAACCCGACTGCTGATGAGTATTACAACGAGCCTCTCGATCCGGCCAACTTGGATAGATTTGTTTTACAGATTAATTCACAAGGGCTTTCTTACGGAAGGAAGTGGAAGGAAGCAAGAGAGGTTATTAAACTTTACAGCGAAAGGCCAAGTACCTATGAGGTGCCTGCAAGGGTAAACAGAGAGGTCTTCGATGAGTATTACGAGAAACTTGAAAGTGTTGAAATACCTCTAGTTGTTCAAGAAGCATTGGCTAATTTTGTTGCGACACTAATAGAAGACTACGGATGTAATGAAACAAACTCTCTAATATCAGACAGAACATTCTTTGTTAAATCACTCAAGATAATGAGAGCACACGCCCTATTACACGACAGAGAGGTGTGCACGGTAGAGGACTTAAACGCACTCAAATTTATGACTGCATTCAGAGTCCCTGAAGAAGTTTTTCAGCAACTCGATCAAATTCTTGACGACCTGAATAATAAAAAAAAAAAGACAACGACAGGCCGGGTGAGTTAGAGCAAGAACAAGAAGCCTCTCAACCAGATGGTAATCAGCCGGGAGAAGATGAGGATAAACACCAGGAAATTCCCGACGAAGATGCAACAAAAGAATCCCGGGATGATGAGCTCTCCGAAGCCCGAAAAACCTTTTTTCAAGCCCTTAAAGAACTCAAAGAGAATATAGAGAGAGAAAGTAACATGATCCCCCCTGACAATCAGGATATCCCCTCTGATCCAGAAGGTCAGATAAGTGATGACCTGGGGAACCGAGAAGATAGAGAACCACCACAATCAAACAAAGTATTTGCCAGCAAGTCCCAGGATCCGGGTGATGAAGAGGATTATTGGCTAGGCGGCGATAAGAATACTGATTCCGCAGATAACGTAAGAATTATAATGAAGGTTCTGGAAGGCAATTTCCAGAGAAGCATGGCTCTCAGGGCTCCTCACCCGGGAGGAATGCCCAGAACATGGAAAAGAATGAATCATTTCGATGAGATTGAGGATATCGATCCATTCGAGGCAATGATCTGGGCTGAAAACACTAGCCCCACATTACCCCGCGTTCATAAAAGAGAGAAAGAAATGATGGGCGGTGAGATAGCTATACTCCGAGATGTAAGCACTTCAATGATGGGTGTCTATAGTGAATGGTCTTCATCTGTTGTAAGAGGAGTTGTAGAGCTAGCCAGATCAAAGAGAATGAGAGTTGGATATGTTGAATTTAATCATAGGTCCTACAAGTATAAAAGAAACTCCCAATTCTTTACCCGAGACTATAACTGGATGTTTGATCTAGCTTCGAAAACCGAATGTTCGGGAAACACGAACTATGAAGACGCCCTTAAAGACGCAATCTCTGAATTTAAAGGCAGAGGACTCAGAAATAAGCATATTTTATTTATTACTGACGGTATACCCACATCCGGAGACTGCGATGTTATCAACGAAAGAATGCGTGCTAAGAAACTAGGAGTATGTATACATTCAATATTTATCGGATCTAAAAACTATCCTAGGATTCTAGAAAGAATTTCACAGGAAACAAGCGGAACTCAGTTTATAGCGACTAAAAGAAAGAATGGATTAATCAGAATAGAACGAGAAGACAAAAAGATTATTAAGCAGGTTGCAGATCAAACCAGAGTAGATCCGTTCGGCGAAGTATTTGCTTAAATCTTTTTATGATGATTATCTTTGATATTTATTGACTGCATTTTGATGCTCTCTAAGACTATTGGAGAAATGGTGAGTCCCATCTCCTTTGGAAACAAAATAGAGATATTTAACATCTGCAGGATTGAGTACGGCCATAATCGAATCTTCTCCCGGGTTGGCAATCGGAGAGGGGGGAAGCCCCTTTATAACGTAGGTGTTATATTCAGTATATTGTCTTAAGTCTCTTTTTCTGAGATTACCGTTATAATTATTCCCCATTCCATATATAACAGTAGGATCACTGTCTAGCTTCATACCAATTCTAAGCCTATTTTGAAACACAGCTGAGATAAGAGGTCTCTCAAATCCAGCTCCTGTTTCTTTTTCAACAATAGATGCTAAAGTCAGAATTTCAGTATCGGTAAGATTGATTTTGTTCCTCAAACTTGAAAGCGGCTCATAAACAGCCTTAAATCGTTGAACCATTAAAGTGATCAACTCTTTGGAGGTTAGGGATCTTGAGTAAGAGTAGGTTTCAGGAAAGAGGTATCCTTCCAAGCTATTCACACCTGGGCCAAGCAGGTCTTCTATGAGCTCTTTATTTTGAGTCTCATTTATAAATTCACTTTCGGGAACAATTCCTTTTTGGTCGAGCAGTCTCGCAATTTCCTTAACCGTTAAGCCCTCTGGTATTGTCACCTTATCTAGCTGAACATCTCCTTGAACAATTTTGTTGGCGACATCTGACATAGTTAGGCCTTTTTCAAATTTGTATTCACCGGCTTTTAAGTCATCCTGCCATCCTTCTTTAATCACAAACAGAATAAAAAGTTTATCGTTTACAATAACTCCCGATTCCAGAAGCTTTGAAGAGATACCGCTCAGTCCTGAACCCTCAGGTATAGCAACAACAACGTCCTCTTTAACAGAGGGGTTGTTATATATATAATGCAAAATAGCAAGGTAAGAAGCTCCTAGTAAGATTAGCAAAATAATAAAGAAGGTTGATATGTATAATAATTTTTTGGACTTCATGTTTAGATTCTAAAAAGAATAATTATTCTGCAATAACTGCCAGATCGTCTCTGTGAATGACCTCATCGCTGTACTTGTAACCCAGAGCGCCTTCGATATCGGAAGTTTTTAAACCCATTATTTTCCTTATATCATTAGAGCTATAAGATGAAAGCCCTCTTGCTATCTGTGCACCGTTTTCATCAATACAGGTTACCGACTCACCCACCCCAAAGCTTCCCCTAACGTCTTTGATTCCCGAAGGGAGAAGACTTTTACCAGAAGAAGTTATAGCTTTCGTAGCGCCTGCGTCTATTACTATTTCGCCCGCTGACTTAAGAGTAAATGCGATCCAGTGTTTTCTACCGCTTAAACTCTGCTCTGAGGGAAGAAACAGGGTACCAACTTCCTTACCATCAAAGATGTCCTTTAGAGTTGATCTGTTATTTCCATTTGCAATAATTGTAGGAACACCATAGGCAGCTGCTTTTTTCGCAGCCTCGATCTTGGTTTTCATTCCGCCTATCGTTGTCCTACCGAAAGTATCTCCTGCGTTATTTTCAACATCCTCCCCTATCCGTTCTACCAAAGATAGTAACTCCGCATCTTTATGAATTCGAGGATCCTTATTATAGAGCCCGTCTATATCAGTAAGCATGATCAACAAATCAGCTTCGATCAAAGAGGTAATCTGAGCTGATAAATTATCGTTGTCTCCTAGCATAATCTCCTCAACAGCCACCGTATCATTCTCATTGATAATAGGAATTATCCCCATCGAGAGAACTGTAGTAAGAGTTTTGCGGGCATTTAAAAATCTTTTTCTATCCAAAAGTCCGTCTAAGGTTAGAAGGATTTGAGCAACATTTTGATTAAACTCAGAAAAGGCTCTCTCGTAATGCCACATAAGTGTACTTTGACCTGCTGCAGCAATAGCCTGCTTCATTGATATTTCAGTAGGCCTTTCAGTTAGGCCCAATTTCTTCATACCTGAAGCAATTGCTCCTGAAGAAACTACGATCACTTCAATATTCTTACTTTTTATTTTAGAAATTTCCTGAGCTAGCTTTTCGAAAACAGATTCAGACAGACTGCCGTTCTTATCGGTAAGTATACTACTACCGATCTTTATTATTACTCGACTAACTTTGGATATAATTGTTTTTCTTAGGTCTTGGCTCATTTTCTTTCACTGAAGCTATATTTTACCCTAAACGGCTATAAATTAAGTAATTCTTGACAACATTCTATTGGCTTGATACATTTACGGGGCTTGCTAAGCGGGAATAGCTCAGCTGGCTAGAGCGTCTCCTTGCCAAGGAGAAGGTCGCGGGTTCGAATCCCGTTTCCCGCTCCATCCTTATTTAGCTTTTTTGCCCAATTAAACATCCATAGCAATATATCCGGGTTGAGATTGAATACGCTCAATCCAGGATACTACGGAAGAATAGGCCTCAATATCTATCTCGCCCTCTGGAGCTAAATGAACATAAGGATAACATCCTATATCGGCTATAGAGTACTCTCCTGCAAGAAACTGGTTATCTTTTAAGTGATCATCCAGGATTTTAAGTGTCATCATGCCGTGAGCTCTACATTTAGTAAGCTCCTGCTGATCCTGCATTTGTGGCTGAACGAAACGGGTTAGGTACCTAGCCATTGCCAAATTAGGATCAATTGTAGTTTTTCCAAACAAGAGCCACTGCGCAACCAGACCGTGAGATTTAGGATCTTCCGGATATAGAGGATTTGGAGAGTACTTCTTACCTATATAGAAAAGAATGGCGTTTGACTCCCACATTATAAAATCCTCATCAACCAATACCGGGATCTTCTTATTAGGATTTAGAGCGGCAAATTTCGGATCATTCTGCTCCCCTTTAAATACATCAACGTTAATCCTCTCATATTCAACACCAAGCTGATTTAAAAGCAGTCTTGATTTATAACTGTTGCCCGAAAGTTGGTGGTCATAGAGTTTTATCATTTTAGTCTTCCAAGTATTTCTGAAATTTTTCTGTAAATCTTTCCTTGCCCAGAATCTTATATGTCATTTCTCTAGTAGTTATAGTGTAATCAACAGTGCTTTTAGTACATACTTTGTTATCATCATTTAACAGATTCACTTCTACTCTAACCTTCCGTCCGTCAGCCTCTGTCACTTTTCCTCTAATAGTTAATTCTGATTTACCATCAACCGGTCTTAGAAATTCCATATCAAGTTTAGATGTAAGAGCGATTTTCTTAAACTGATCAAACATTGTCCAAAAGGCTACTTCATCAATAAGAGCGCATTGTATACCGCCGTGCAGTATTCCGGGAAAGCCTTCAAGATGCACTTCAGGGGTGTATTTAGTAAACACATCGCCTTTTTCTTCATCTGCAAAAAATTTAAGACGAAGCCCTAGCTGATTTCTTGGGTCACAGGCAAAACATCCGTACCCTGGGAAATCTAGAAATATGTTTTCAATCTCTCGAATCATTGAATGGAAGTTCTCATTATAGGAACTAAGTAGATTTAATCTATGGGTCCCTGCTCTCTTTCTACTACTTTAGCAACGGCCGCAACTTTTTCATCTTCAGCAAGGCCGATGAGTCTGACACCTTGTGTGCCTCTTCCAAATATACTGATTTCAGATGCATTCATGCGTATCACTTTGCCGCCCTGGGTTGTTATCATCATTATTTGAGTATCATTTGTCACCTGGAAGGTTCCAACAACTCTACCGTTCTTCCCAGTGGTCTTAATCGTAATAACACCTTTACCACCGCGGCCCGTAATTCTATATTCAGATACTAGCGTTCTCTTTCCGTAACCTTTCTCAGTAACAGTAAGAATTTGAGCTTCAGAGTTTTCAATTACCTCAAGACTTACAACGTTGTCACCTTTATCGAGTCTAATACCCCTGACGCCGGTTGCGGTTCTACCCATATCTCTCACATCTTCTTCTTTAAACCTTATCGCCTGTCCAAAGTGTGAGGAGATTAATATCTCATCATGACCGCTGGTAAGCTTGGCTACAATTAGTTCATCATCGTCCCTAATGTTAAGAGCAATAATGCCCCCTACACGGGGCTTAGAGTAAGCACTAAGCTTTGTCTTTTTAACTACACCATTTTTAGTTGCCATAATGAGGGATTGCTCGTCGTTAAACTCAACAACAGGTAATACAGCTGCAATTTTCTCCCCTTCAGCAAGGTTCAGCAAGTTAACTAATGCCTTTCCTCTTGCCGTTGGGCCTGCTTCAGGAATTCCATGAACCTTGAGCCAGTAACACTTTCCGTGATTTGAGAAGAATAAGACGTAATTGTGCTGTGAGGCAATAAAAAGAGTCTCAATAAAGTCCAGTTCCTTTGTACCCATTCCGGTTCTGCCCTTACCACCCCTTCTTTGACTGCGGTAAATGCTTAAGGGAGTAGTTTTTATATATCCATCATGGCTAATCGTCACCACCATATCTTCATCAGCAATGAGGTCTTCAATTGATATCTCCTCTAAGCTGTCTAGAATCTCTGTTTTCCTAGCATCACCATAACGGTTTTTTATGTCAGCAAGTTCATCAGTGACTATTCCAAGGATCAGATTGTCTTGATCTAAAACTTCTTTTAATCCTTTTACCGTCTGTATAAGTTCTTTTCTCTCATCGATTATCTTATCGCGCTCAAGAGCTGTTAGTCTCTGTAGACGCATGTCCAAGATAGCCTGAGCCTGTATAGCGCTTAGACCGAGCTTCTGCATAAGACCGTCTCTTGCAACTTGAGGGCTATCTGATTTGCGAATCAATGCAATAACTTCATCTATGTGATCTAGAGCAATCTTAAGACCTTCTAAGATATGAAGCCTTGCCTCTGCCTTAGCTAATTCGAACTGTGTTCTTCTGGTTACTACTTCTTTTCTATGTTCTAAAAAGTGATTTATTATTTCTTTTAAAGACAGTACGCGTGGCTGATTTCTTACAAGCGCAAGCATAATAATCCCGAAAGAAGTATCCATCGGGGTGTGTTTGTAGAGCTGGTTTAATACAACTTCCGCGATCTCTCCGCGTTTAACATCGACAACTACTCTGATACCGTCCCTATCGGACTCATCACGTATATCCGAAATACCCTTTATCTTTTCATCTTTTACAAGCTCTGCTATTCGTTCAATTAATCTGGACTTATTAACCTGGTAGGGGATTTCATTTATAATAATTACTTCTCTGTCGCCCTTCTTCTGCTTTTCAATTCTCGCCCTTGCCCTGAGCTTTATTATTCCGCGCCCGGTTGCATATGCTTCTCTAATCGGGTTCTTGCCGGTTATAAAACCAGCGGTTGGAAAGTCAGGTCCCGGCAGGTGTACCATTAATTCATCAAGTGTAATTTCAGGATTAGCAGCTTGCGCTATTACAGCGTTAATTAATTCAGTCAGGTTATGGGGCGGGATATTAGTTGACATACCCACAGCAATACCGGAAGAACCGTTTAAAAGGAGATTAGGAATTTTTGAAGGAAGAACCAGTGGCTCATGCTCACCACCGTCATAGTTAGGAACAAAATCTACAGTCTCTTTTTCGAGATCATCAAGCATCTCGGTTGCAATTCTGTCGAGCCTGACCTCAGTGTATCTCATAGCTGCAGGAGGATCGCCGTCTATTGAGCCAAAGTTGCCCTGACCGTCTACAAGTGTGTAGCGCATGGAGAAATCCTGCGCCATTCTGACAAGTGTGTCATAAATAGCCGCATCACCATGGGGATGGTATTTACCCATCACATCACCCACGATTCTGGCTGACTTTTTATAAGGTTTGTTCCACTGGTTGCCAACCTCATCCATACCAAAAAGAATTCGTCTATGCACAGGCTTAAGCCCGTCTCTCACATCCGGCAGAGCACGACCAATGATCACACTCATGGAATAAGAGAGATAAGACTCCTTCATTTCATCTTCGATGTTAATAGGTATAATCTGAGACGGTGTTGTCATCTAGATGGACCCCTCCTAAATATCT
The DNA here is from genome assembly GCA_004525335.1 of Thermodesulfobacteriales bacterium. Taxonomy (GTDB): domain Bacteria; phylum Desulfobacterota_D; class UBA1144; order Nemesobacterales; family UBA2774; genus CR02bin9. The sequence goes on along the minus strand of SPCL01000002.1, from coordinate 852 downwards.
ATAAATATTGATCAATAAGTTTATATCAGAGGATCATAAGAGTCAATTTTTTGCGTTGTGTCAGATATAGTTTATAAAGATAAAGTTTAGAATGATGTACTAAAAACACTTGTATCTGGTTAATATTCTAACATATTTATCTCAACTAAAACCATGAAGAAAATACTGCGAAAAATCTTAATCTTTGTTATGAAACTACTGCTACTATTAATCATATTGTCAGTAGCTTGGGTTACGCTTTATAAATTTGCAAATCCCCCTATTACCCCGTTGATGCTTATAAGGTATTTTGAGCAACCTAGTGTACAGAGATCAATCAAAACAAAGTGGAAAAGTTACGATGAAATTTCAAATAACATGAAAATGGCCGTAATTGCAGCAGAGGATCAGACTTTCCCTTTTAATAACGGATTTGATTTTCATGCTATAGAAGAGGCAATTGATGACAGACTTGAAGGTAGCCGCCTAAGAGGGGCTAGTACGATCAGCCAACAAAGTGCTAAAAATGTTTTCCTTTGGCCTGAGAGATCATGGGTTCGAAAAGGTTTTGAAGCATATTTCACAGTGTTAATAGAGAAAATATGGGGTAAAAAGAGGATTCTCGAAATCTACTTAAATGTTATAGAGACAGGAAACGGTATATACGGGGTAGATGAAGCGGCTCAAGTTTATTTCGGAAGATCAGCCAAAAACCTAGATATTGTAGATGCCTCACTTATTGCAGCGATACTCCCTGACCCAAGAGTTACGTCTCCCGCTAAACCCTCTGAGCATCTTCTTAATAGGGAAAGATGGATAAGGGAACAGATAAGTAATCTTGGGGGAACCAGTTATTTGAAGAATATAAAATAA
>SPCL01000292.1 GCA_004525335.1 Thermodesulfobacteriales bacterium | reverse complement strand
TGATCAGCATTTGCAACAAGTTGTGGAACGGGTGCGGGAGAAGCAGGAATTGTTTCTGTAGGTGATGAGCTCATAAAAATTAACCCCCCTTTATTTATTCTTGAAATTTGTAAAAAATTTCTAAGCTTATTCCAACTCATTCATGTATGGAGGAATACCCTTCGGACACAAGTTAATCATCCAAATGTTTTTTCTACAAATGACATTTACTCTTTCTAGGCATACAAAAAATAAGTCATAGGAATATTCCATAATTCTTATACCCTCCATTTTTTCATCTTTTTATGCCATCATGGTCTGATGCCTTTGCCAGACGTGTATTTCAACGCTGTCAGAGTATCTAAATAGCTACTCTGGCGAGTTCTTATGCACTACATTCTCTATCCATAGGCATAGAAATAATATTCCTATATATTCTATGTGTAGGTAAAATCATGCATAAGATGTCTAGACGAATTTATCCATTAAACTCTTTGAGAGCATTCGAGGCCTCAGCTCGGCACATGAGCTTTGTAAAGGCAGCCGAGGAATTACACGTAACACCTGCAGCTGTTAGTCACCAGGTAAAACGGCTTGAAGAGTATTTGAGTACACGGCTTTTTAGGCGCTTACCGCACAATCTGCTGCTGGAAGAAAGAGGGAAGACTCTCATGTCTGAGCTACGGGAAGTTTTCTTACGCTTAGACAAAACGATTGATCGGGCTCTAGCAAGCAACTCACAAGGTACATTGACTATTAATACTGACCCAATGTTTGCAGTCAAATTACTTGTTCCCTGGCTCTATAAGTTTAATGCTTTGTATCCAGATATTAACGTGCGGATCTCATCAAGTTTTGGTGAAGTTGATTTTCAGCGTGATGACTTTGATATCGCAATTCTTTTTGGAAGAGGGAAATACCCTGGGCTCAAGACAATCAAACTATTCGAAGAATCCGTAACACCAATGTGCAAACCAAGTTCCTTCAATGGAAAATCCGCTGCGCTACTGAAAAACCCAGAAGACCTTTCTAATCACATATTACTGCATGATAACTCCCTCAGTAAAATAGATTCCTCTGCACCGAACTGGAATTCATGGCTCAAAGCAGCTGGCGCTGATTATGTAGACACATCTTTTGGTCCTCATTTCAACCAGCATGATCATGCACTTCAGGCTGCAATCGACGGCACAGGTGTTGTTTTGGGCTGGCGTTGTTTAGCGGCAAATGATATTACTGCAGGACGGCTAATAGAGCCGTTTGATCTTGCGCTGCCACTCGGATTATCTTTCTATCTGGTATATCCAGAAGCATATGAAAATCGGCCAGAAATTAAAGCCTTTCGGGACTGGCTGATGGAGGAACCTTAAGTTAATTAAAATGGCTTATATATTCTTTGTATTATTCTTTGTTAATTATTAACATCCTTAGATAGTTTTCCTGAACAAAATGGGATACGTAGAAAAAATATTCGCCCATATAGACTATAAAAACTATAGTGAGATTAATACAGGAATTAAGGCCCTTTTTTGGGTCACCGTTATCATAAGCATACTACCCTTTATCTTTCAGCAAGCAGGAATAGATTTTGCCTCAAACGAAAAGGCATTCCCTTATGACAAAGTTCATAGAATGACCGGGGATGAAATTATAGATGCTCATTTCTACAGACTTTCTGGAGCCTTTGTTCACACTTTCTTAGAATGTTTTGCTTTTGCTGCAGCTTTTTTTACTGTTGTATTATCTTTTACTCATTTCTCCATTAAGCGAAGTTCCGTTACCCCTATTATCGGTATGGCCCTGTTTATGTCTGGCTGCATGGATGCTTTTCATACACTTGCAGCTGACCGGTTGATTGACGCAACAGCTCCCAATACAGATCTGATTCCATTTACCTGGGCCATTTGTCGGGCATTCAATAGCGCTATTATGATTGCGGGAGTATGCATAATTATGGCCCACCCCAAGTCTATAGGCCGAGGAGCAGGACTAGGCCTTGTCCTTATAACAAGCTTGATCTTTGGTGTGACAGCCTGGATTATTATTCATTATTGTGCAACTGAGGCTCAATTACCTCAAACTATGTTTCCCGACAATACTATTACTCGTCC
>SPCL01000027.1 GCA_004525335.1 Thermodesulfobacteriales bacterium | reverse complement strand
ATCAATCTCCGGGGCTTTTGTCTCTTGTGTATTATCTGTAGTTTTGTTGTCATCTGAGCACGCATAAATAAACAAAGCAAATATGATCAAAGTTAGTAGTTTTATATAATTCTTCAATTCGGGGTCTCCTTGAGTTGATAAATAAATTGAGTTGATAAATAAATTTCGTTAATTGCACCTAATTTTTCTAGTGATATGTGTATATTTCTAGCTTTGGCACAAAGTGTCCAAATAGTTTGCTATAATATATATGATTTTCACTTTTATACTGCTCCCCATTAAGAACGAAGTAAAATTAAGTTGGTAAAATGCTTTGTAAAAGGTATATGGAGGGAGCAATGAAACGAAGAAGATGGGACTCTAAAACCAAGACCAAGATAGTACTTGAAGGTTTATCTGCTAGACCAGTCTCAGAGATATGCAACGAGTACGGAATACCTCCCACACAGTCACGGCGACGGTTGATATAGACGGGGTAGCTCGACAAGGGGTTCCAGTCGATTTCGAAGTAATATCCGGGCCGAATGCGGGAGAGATGAGTGACCCTAATAGCGGGGAATGCACGTCAAATGACGACTGTACAACGGACGCGAACGGACAGGTGTCATGGACTTATACGGACAGAAGAGCTATAGATACCGATACTATTGTAGCTTCATTCTTTTATCAACCATTACAAGAAACATTAGAATCAAATACAGCCCAGGTGACATGGATACTACCGATCAGAAACGTACCAACCCTATCCCAATGGGGTCTTATAGCAATGGCAAGTATTTTGGGGATTGTTGGATTTATGGTAATGAGAAGAAGGAAAGTTGCTGCATAAAGTCTAAAAACATTGCAATTTAAAACAACTTGAGGGGAGCGGGCGCTACTGGTGCAGGCTCCCTTTTTTGTTCAGTTTACAATCTTAATAAATCCAACTTAACTTTTACTTGACAAAAGGGGTGCAGTACATAAGTTGGGGATAAATCTTATTTAATTCCCAACATCCTATCCCTGAATCCTAGATGGCGGTAGGTGGAGGGAACGGACCAAGGATAGGAATGTTGGATTAGCTAGTCAAAATAAAGCAAAGTTGATTTTTATAACTATCTTTAGTAATGCGAACATGAATTGCAAACTAAAATAAGCTGATTTTAATATCCCTCCTAAACTTAAATATATGCAAATTCCATGCCAGAATAAATTATATATTACAGCAACTACTTACAGAACCTTAAATTACAATTACAGTGTCATACGTGCGATAATCTTACATATAAATACATCTGTTTTTTCGAATGTATAAACAGTTATTTGACCTGCTTCCTATAGTACGACCATATGTTAAGCTAGATTTTTGAGAGAAAACCTTATATATAGAAGGTCATGAAAGCTAGTTGGACTTGTTCATCACCCCAACTTAAACCGTGCTTGACAAAAGGGGTGCCGTACAGCTTAAAATACTGAGGTTAATGCTTAATGTAAAGACATTGCTGTAGCAATTGCCGCTCCATGATTAAAAGATAAATCCAAAATTAAAGCGGCCATAATACCTAACATATAAAAAATTGATGTTGCAAAAGCTTTTCCATATCCCGAATTTGTAACTGTGCATTTAATAATTACATACTCAAAGTATCCACCAAAGATAATTGCTAATATGGCAAAATATGCGGAGGCGTAACCCAAAAACCAAAAGGATAAAGATAGCGGCAATAGAGAAATTGAATAAATGAGAATCATTATATTTGTGAATTTAGCTCCCATTGCTACAGGCATGACCGGAACGCCGGCATTTTTATAGTCCAATTTGTATTTCTGAGCAAGCGCCCAAAAATGAGGCGGCTGCCAGAGCATCATAAAAGCAAAGAGAATATAAACATCAAGACCAATGTGCGGCTGTATAGCGGCGTACCCTATTAAGACAGGAAGGGCGCCAGGCAAGCCTCCTAATATAGTTCCATATGGGGAGCTTCTCTTTAAATATAAGGTGTAGAGAAGGGTATAGCTTAATATTGCAGCAATAATTAAGAGAGCGACAATATAGTTCAAGTAATAAAAAGAAATAAATAGAGATATAATGATGAACAAGCCCGCTATGGCAACAGCAGTTTTCTCCCCCACTACCTCTAGTGCCTGAGCCCGCTTACTCAGTCTGTTCATAAGTAAATCTATCTGCTTATCAAGGACATTATTAAGAATTGCCGATCCGGCAGCGCTTAACAGTAAGGCAATGATCGTCAGCACAATCACACTCAAAGAGGGAAGCCCCTTTGCGGCTAGAACTATCCCTGCAAACCCCGTAAAAGCGACACTTACAATTATTCCGGGTTTGGACAAAAGAACTGTAGAAACTACTATATTTGAAGGTGCTCTCTCTACCCGTTCCATGATATTATCTTTCCTTGCTATATTGGAATTACTAATAAGATCCGCTGTATAAATTATACACTATTTTCCCTCATCCCCTGAAACCAGGCATAAAGGGCTGTTGTGAATATTAAGAGTGCTATAAATAGATGCAGTGCCGTAACAGCAAAATTAAGCCTTGTAAGAACAACAGCAACGCCTAGAAGGACTTGGAGTATTATTAAGCCAATTAAAATTAATAACTTTTGTCTGTAGTTCTTTAGCGCTGAAGATGAATATGAGGCAATCAATAATACAGCAACAACTATGGTAACAATATAAGCAAGCCCTCTATGGGCAAAGTGATTTAACACAATCCCGGAGATTTGAGGTGGAATCCAGTATCCCAAACATGTTGGAAAATCAGGACAAGCAAGACCTGAAGAGGAGTGTCTGACATAAGCTCCCAGTACAGCTTGAATGAAAATTAACAAACTCAGGAAGAAGAATATCCCCTTATATCCACTTATGCTGAACAGAGGTTTCTTCTGATCTCCATCGAAAAAGACCATATATACTACTAGAGCAAAAATGACGATAGCATTAGCAAAATGATATGTTGTAAGATCAACAGGGAGTTCCATTAGTACAACAATACCGCCAAGTACTATTTGGATTAATAGCAAAACTACAACAAGTATAGGTACTACCTTAGCAGATCCTATATAAGAGCGAAACCTCTGGAAGGACAGAATTATAATAAATAGAGAAGTTATTCCACCTATTAAGCGGTGAATAAACTCTACATAGATATCCCATCTGAGTGGCGGGAGGAGTTGTCCATGGCAAAGAGGCCAATCCGGACATGCAAGCCCTGCTTTAAGACCTGCTACCAAATTTCCCCAGACCAATAAGATAAAAAGTAAAACAAGGGCAATTTTACCTATCATAAATAATTAACCGGCTATAGGAAAAAATCTTGTAAAAGTGTCAAGAATGGTCATACCAATTAACAGAAATAGCAGTACTAATGGGAAAAGAGCAAATAGCCAAGTAATTGAGTCCTCAAATTTTAAGTGCATAAAGAAAAGCGCTACCGCAACTGCTTTTATAGATGCTACAACCATAGCAATTACAATGTTTAATGTTCCAAAATCTAGATAAGACACGTATACAGTAGTGGCTGTGAGTATCATAAGAAGTACCCACACTATAAAGTATGTTTTATAACCCGTTATATGGCGTGCTTCGCTATGTGTATGTTCGCTCATTTATTTCTGCCTCCCTTTAGCCAACCAAATAAAGTAATGGGAAAAGATATATCCAGATTAAATCCACCAAATGCCAATACAATCCGCCCATTTCCACGGGTGTGCTATACTTCTCATTAAATTTACCCTTGAATGTTAAAACCATTATCACGCCAAGAACGACAAGTCCTATAAAGACGTGAATCATATGGAGACCTGTCATCATAAAGTAAAGCGAGAAGAATATATTTGTGTCGGGGTAAATGTGATGCGCAAACTTAGCACTGTATTCAAAATACTTAACTACTCCAAACCCTAACCCGCATATTATGGTGACAAGAATAAATAATCCCGCCATCTTCCTCTTTCCTTTTTGTATGGCAGTTACCGCTATCGCCATAGTCAAACTACTAAAAATTAATATACACGTGTTTATGGCCCCCATTTCACGGTTAAGTTCCTGGTGAGATTCCAAAAACATTTCCGGGTACTTAGCTCTGAAAATTGCATAAGCAGCAAAAAGCCCGCCAAAGAGCATTATTTCAGTTCCCAGAAAAAGCCACATACCCAGCTTTGAGGAACTATATTCGACTTCGGGGTCCATATGATGAATATGACCGTGAGATTCTTCCATGTTTGCCTTCTCCATTTTAAGCATCCACCTCTTTCTTTTTACCGTAACCGTAACTCCAATCTGTCACATGAGGGATTTCTTCAAAGTTTTCAAGCGGTGGTGGTGAAGGTACCTGCCATTCTAAAGATAATGAACCATATGGGTTTTGAGGCGCCTTTTCCCCACTAAAAAGTCCTTTTAAAAGATTTACTGTCATGATAAGAATACCAAGCCCCAAAATCCAGGAGCCATAAGTCGATAGCGACATAAGGGATTGGAACTCCTCAGGATAAGTTGCGTATCTTCTTGGCATCCCTTGAACCCCAAGAAAGAATTGAGGGAAAAAGGTAACGTTAAAACCAACGAAAATAAGAAACCACGCAAGTTTGGCTACTGATTCGTTAAACATTTTGCCAAACCATTTTGGATACCAGAAATGTAAGGCTCCAAAGAACCCCATCACTGTTCCCCCAATCATAACATAGTGCATATGGGCAACTATGAAATAAGTATCATGAAGATGAATATCCGCAGCTAATGCTCCTAAGAAAACACCGGTAAGACCCCCAATAGTGAATAAGAATATAAATCCGAGGGCATATAGCATAGCTGAATGAAGCTCAATTGAACCTTTGTAAAGTGTTGCAATCCAATTAAAAACTTTAATAGCTGTAGGTATTGCAACTAGAAATGTTAAGAATGAGAAAATGGTAGCAGCAACTTCTGAGATACCACTTGTAAACATATGATGCGCCCAGACTAAGAAGCTGATAAACGCAATACCAAGACTTGAATAAGCAATAGCTTTGTAACCAAAAATTGGTTTACGCGAAAAAACAGGAATTATTTCTGAAATCACGCCCATTGCAGGAATAATCATAATGTACACAGCAGGGTGAGAGTAAAACCAGAAGAAGTTCTGAAATAATACCGGGTCTCCCCCTTTTGCAGGATCAAAGAACCCTACTCCAAGGCTTCTTTCAGCAATTAAGAGAAGAAGCGTTATACCAACAACAGGGGTAGCTAGGAGCTGAAGTATTGCTGTGGCGTAAGATGCCCAGATAAAAAGCGGCAAACGGTGCCATGTCATACCAGGCGCTCTCATCTTGTGGATAGTAACGATAAAGTTCAACCCCGTAAGGATTGAAGAGAATCCTAATACAAAAACACCAAGCGTAATTAAGATCACATCAGCGTCAGTATTCGCACTGTAAGGCGTATAGAACGTCCATCCAGTATCCGCCGGCTGTAAAAGAGCAAACAACATGATAATTGTCCCCAGTAAATATATCCAATAACTCGCTAAATTAAGTTTAGGGAAGGATACATCAGGAGCACCAATCATGAGGGGTATGAGGAAGTTGCCGAAACTCGCCGCAAGCCCGGGAACAATGAAGAAAAATACCATTAACGAGCCGTGCAGAGTAAAGAGAACATTGTAAGTATGAGGACTTACAAAATCCGAAGCCGGGGTCAGGAGCTCAAACCTCATTAATAAAGCGATAGTCCCCGCTATTAGGAAGAATAAGGATATTGAAATCAGATAAAGAATTCCAATTCGTTTATGGTCTGTTGTTAGAAACCAGGAAAGAAACCCCTTTTTATCTAAAAACGAGACATATACATTTGTGGCAATAGTATGATTTGCCATTGATTATTTCCTCCTAAATTATTAAAACCTTATTTTAATGTCTTCATGTATGCAATTACTGCCGTAATATCGTCTTCGCTTAGTATCCCTTTAAAAGAAGGCATTACGGGTTGAAACCCCTGAACCATTTCTTCTTGAGGTTCCAAGATTGATCTCATAATATAATTTTCATCAGCCGTATAGCTAGAACCGTCTTCAAGTACACCGGTTCGGCCATAAAGCCCTTTAAAGGATGGACCTATTACAATACTGCCGTCAATACTGTGACACGCATTGCAGCCCTTTTCTTTATAAATTTTTTCTCCTAACTCAGCAGGCGGCAATGAGGCAACAGCTGCGCCGTCATCAACACCAATCCCCTTTTCCCAAATATCATAGGCCTCCGGGCTAAGTACCACTACTTTTCCTAGCATAGCAGAGTGTCCTGTGCCGCAATATTCTGCGCAAAAGATATCATAAGTCCCTATTTTTGTAGGAGTAAACCATAATTGCGTATATCTTCCCGGCAAAAGATCTTGTTTTACTCTAAATGCCGGAATAAAGAAGCTATGTAAAACATCATCAGCTCTCATTATCATTCTAACAGGTATGTTTTGCCTGACATACAGCTCGTTAAGTGTTTTTTTGCCATTATAATAGTCGAAAGTCCAGAGCCACTGCTTACCGGTGACAGTTATGTCAACAGAATCTTTCGGTGGAGTTCTCATTTCTTTGTATACTACAAATCCATAAACAAAGAGAAGTATAAGCAAAATAGAGGGTATTACGGTCCATAGTATTTCTAAGGGTTCACTACCTGTGATATAAGGGGTTTCTTCATCTTCCCTTCTTCTTCTATATTTGACTGCAAAATAAATTAAAAGTGCAGATATCAGAACAAAGAAGAATATGGATATAAGAGTTATTACTAGAAGAACTCCGTCTACTTTGCCTGCGAGATTTGATGCCGCCTCTGGAATCCAAGTCATCTGTTGTCTTTTAAACCTCCATATCTATTCATCAGGTTCTACCTTCTCTCTCTTCTCCAAAAGTATGTTAACCCGACACACAAGGATAACAATGTAATTAATCCCCCAGCTTTAACAATATTCAATGCTTTAAGGGCATATTTCTTTCCAACAGGGTCAAACCCATAGCAAAATAACAACACACTATTTAGCAGTTTGGAAGTTCCTATCTCTCCTTTTGAAGCTTCGAGTAATGAAAGCCTAAAATCATTAGGCACATGCTGGATACCATGAAGATACCTGGAAATGCGCCCTTGTGGTGTAAGCACAATTAAAGCTGAAGCATGAGCGAACTCATTACCATCTATTTTGTATTTAAAACCTACTGATTGGGTTAATTTTTCTATATTTTCCTGATCACTTGTAAAAAACGGCCAACTATCTTGAGTTTGTTTCCCTGTCTTGACCCTACTGCGATACTTAAGCGCTTTAGTTGCTGCTAACTCAGAAGAATCTGCAGGATCAAAACTCACAGTAAGCAACTTGTAATCTTTACCTATCTCAAGTGAGAGTGTTTCGTTAACAACTTGAAGCAGGCCGTCCGTAGCAAAGTTACATAGCCTGGGGCAACTATAATAAACGAGATTTAAAACTGTGGGGGTATCACTTGATAGTAAATCTTTAAAAAGTACAGGGTTATTATTTTCATCTATGATGGTGATATCGTCTGGAAGAGTGTCGCCTAACTTTTCATCAATACCAATATCCTTTAGGTCCCTAGAATCAGTAATGGCTATGCCAAACTCTGAGGAAAAGAGTATCAAGACTAGAACAATAGAAGATATTAAGTTCACTTTTTTCATGTTTTTAATACGGACAACTGAGATAATTTATATTGTTATTTACTCACAATACAAAAGCACACATCCGCTAGAATAATCAATATTCTTACTTTAACGCATATTATTGGGGTGAGTAAAGGCTATAATACTTAAATATTAGTGAGTTATTAAAACTTAGATATTTAACCCCTAATAACCTTAAAACGAGGATGATTCTAGCTGATTCCTGTATCCTGTCAAGTATCAGCGTCTCTCTTAAAACAGTGCTAATTTGAAAATCGGTGATATTAAAATTAGAATAGTACAAGATGGGATCAATTGTTGACATTGAAGGTATAAAAGTAGGCCACTCTTCAGATTTTGAGGCGATTACGGGTTGCAGTGTGCTGCTATTTGAAAATCCGGTTATTGCGGCTGTAGATCTTAGGGGTGGTGGAACGAGCACTAGGCAAATCGACTCGCTTCTTGCACATAATACATTTGGGAAAATTCATGCAATTCTTTTAACCGGCGGAAGCGGGTACGGCCTTGATGCATCGAGCGGTGTTGTGAGATTTTTGGAAGAAAGAAATATAGGGCTTGAGGTAGGCCATGGACTTGTAGTGCCTTCAGTCCCAACAGCCGTAATTTTTGATTTGGGAATCGGAAACGGGAAGATAAGACCTGATGCAAAAATGGGATTTGAGGCTTGTCTTTCAGCCAAGTCGACTCTGTTTGAAGAAGGATCAATAGGAGTCGGCACGGGAGCAACTATTGGAAAGTTAATGGGTGTAAAGCAAGCTACAAAAGGAGGCATCGGGACACAGAGCTACAAATTAAAAAGTGGTGCAACAGTGGCAGTGTTTGTAGTGGTAAATGCTTTTGGCGATATAGTTTCACCTGAAAATGGAGAGATAATAGCCGGAGTAAGAAACAGTGAACATGGGAAAGAATTTCCCGGCACTGTTAATTTATTTAAGAAGGGAATAATAAGAAGGGCGGATAGTTATCAAAACACCACTCTGGCAGTAGTAGCGACAAACGCTGATTTTTCAAAATCTGAGCTACTAAGAATTTCAAACATTGCACAAACCGGGCTTGCAAAAGTTATCTCCCCGGTGCACACGGTTCAAGACGGGGATATGGTCATATCAGTTTCAGTTGGAGAGAGGAAAGAGGATGTAAACTTGGTAGGAATTATAGCAGCCGAGCTCACACAAAAGGCAATAATAAGAGCAGTTGAGCAGTCTAGAAGTTTAGGCGGTATTCCATGTTCAAAAGAACTAAGTGTAAATAAAGCTAACCAAGATCAATAGCCTCACCCTGCATCGGGAACTTTCTCATTCTTATGCCAAGCACTATTCCGATACCAATCATTGCAGTCAAAGTAGAGGATCCGCCGTAGCTAAAGATCAAGAGCGGCACTCCCGCAACCGGAAGAAGACCTATTACCATCCCCACATTAACCACTACATGCCAGAAAAACATTGCAGCTACACCAAAGCAGACAAGCATAGAGAATTTGTCTTTCGCTCGGCTTGAGGCATCGAGCATCCAAAGAATTATTGTAAAGTAAAGAAGCAGAACAAAGATACTGCCCAAAAACCCCCACTCTTCGGCTAAAACAGAAAAAGCAAAATCAGTCTGCTGAGCAGGAATAAAACGAAGTTGGGTCTGTGAGCCCGATCTTAGCCCCTTACCTGTTACACCACCTGAGCCGATGGCTATTTGAGACTGAATTGAATTGTATCCAGCGTTTAGGGGATCACTCGAAGGATTGATAAATGTTCTTATTCTATCTTTCTGATAAGGTTTTAGAGAATAGTGCCAGGAATAAAAAGATACCCCCAGAACTACTATTAAAATAAATGCAACTGACCACTTTTTTACACCCATAAAAAGAACCATACTCCCCGCAATTAATAATATAGTTACAGCAGTGCCCAAATCCGGTTGCAGCATTACAAGGATAAACGGTATTGCAATCAATATTACCGGTTTTATAAGATCGAGGAACCCGTAGGGAGTAGCCTGATAATCGTCGTCATAGAACTTAGCTAAAATAATAATTACGGCAATCTTTACTAGTTCTGAAGGCTGTATTGTGGCGATTGATGCAATATCAATCCAGCTCTTTGAGCCTGCTACCTCTTTACCAAATACTAGTACGAACAGTAAGAGTAACAATGAGAACCCGTAGATATAGATTGCATATCGATTAAGGAGTTTACAATTTAAGAACGACACAAAAGCTAGAGTAACAATGCCTATACCTACCCACACAAACTGTTTCTTAAAAGAAACAAGACCCGTTTCATAAGAAGCGCTATATAAGTTCAAAAGGGATATAGCAGAAAAAGCTAGAGTCATTAAGAAAAGAAACCAACCAAAATTTTTAATGAGCCTTCTATCAAACATTATCATCGGCTTCTCTTTGTTCTTTTAGCTTTTTATAAACCTCAAGAATCTTTTTAGCAATAGGCGCAGCTACTGCACCGCCACTCCCACCATGTTCAATCAAAACAGTTACCGCTATTTCAGGAGCTTCCGCAGGAGCATAAGAAGTAAACCACGCGTGGTCCATGTGTTTTTTCTTATCGCTTCTGTTATCTAAAGATACGACCTGCGCAGTCCCGGTTTTTCCGGCAACTGTCATATCTTTTAGTCGTGCGCCACTTCCAGTCCCTCCCGGGTCATTTACAACCCCTACCATTGCGTCTTTCACTAAGTCAAGCATTCTCTTTTGAACAGGGATATTGCCACTTACTATTGGGGCATGCTTAAACTTCTCTTCCCTATCATAAGAAACTATCTCTTTAACAAGAGCAGGCTTTAATAATTTCCCGTTATTTGCCACAGCGGCTGTCATCATTGTGACCTGAAGCGGCGTTACACTTACATACCCCTGACCAATAGCAGAAACGATTGTTTCTCCTTTATACCAAGGTTTATTAAAGCGTTTCTGCTTCCACTCCCTGCTTGGAGATATCCCGGCTCTCTCTTCAATACCTAAATCTGTTATAGATCCGTATCCAAAAGCAGTCATATACTTACTCAGATTATTTATTCCCATCTTTTCTGCAATCTTATAGAAATAGACATCACAAGACTTAACAATAGCGCTTCTCAGATTCACCCAACCGTGCCCTCCCCTTTTCCAGCACCTAAAGGTACTATTGCCGGACTTATAATATCCCGGGCAATAAACAGACTCTTCCTCATTAATAAAACCCTCATTGAGCGCTGCAACACTTGGTACCATTTTAAAAACAGACCCCGGAGCATAAAGGCCTTGTGTAGCTCGATTGAGTAGGGGTGAGGATTGGTCATTAACAAGATTAGACCAGGTCTTTGAATCTATTCCCTTTATGAAATCTGCCGGGTCAAAAGAAGGGTTACTGGCAAGCGCCAGGACTTCGCCGGTATTCACATCCACTGCAACTATTGCTCCGGCTTCGTTTCCGAGCACTTCTTCAGCTGCCCGTTGAAGCTCAATATCTATTGTTAACAGGACATCGTTACCCGGTAGACTCTTCTTGTTCTGAAGGTCTTCCTGAAACAAATTAGATTCCACTTCTCTACCCAAAGCATCCGTTACTTTTTGCTTATATCCGTCATCGCCCCTTAGTGAGCTTTCCCATCCTTTTTCAACCCCTGTTTTCCCAACTAGATCATTACTATTTACCTTGGAGTTATTTTCAAGCTCAGCGACACTTACCTTACCTATATATCCTAGGAAAGAGGCCCCCAAAACGCCGTGCGGATATTGCCTAAGATTATTTATTTCAATTATGACTCCAGGCAGTGAGCTTCTCCTTGCTTCAAGATAAGCCAACTGATCGCGGTTAATATCTTTAGTAATTAAGAGGGGTTTAAAACTTTTCTTTTTTAATGCTGAATTTATGTCTTTTTCAATCTGTCCGGTATCCAGGTTTAAAATTTGAGAAAGGGAGACGCTTAAATAGGGAACATCTTTAACATCCTTGGGTATTACATAAATATCAAAAGATGTCCTGTTTATAACTAATTCCTTTCCATACCTGTCGAGTATTCTTCCTCTAGGCGCCGGAATCCTTTCAACCCTAATATGGTTTTCCAGGGAGAATTTTGCAAACTCCTCTCCCTTTAGTACCTGTAGGTACCAAAGCCTTGAACCTAGGACCAAGAAAGCCAGTCCCAGTATCACGGTTACAATAAACAGTCTATTTCTGAAATCTTGCATTTATCCTATGTATCATCCAAAAAATTGGAATACCAAACAACGCATTAACTATACCTTGAATCAAGATGTACTTTGCCGTTATATCACCAATATCACCTTTCTTTATTTTAATGATTGTTAGAATAAAAATCCATGTAAAAATCGTTGCTAAGAAAATAACAAGTCCTTGCACTAGGGCTTTTCTTAAATAAACATGGTTTGATCCGCTGCGGACTAATAGATAAGCGCTTAAGCGTGAAAGAGTAAATGTCCCGGGCAAATTCCCCGAAAGCACATCCATCATGTATCCATTGCCAAGAGTTAAAAAGAACCCACCTCTTACTTCTGAGAAGATTGCTAGGAACACTATCAGTATTAGATTTAGATCCGGGTAGTAGTAGTTAAGATTATGCGGAGACAGAAGCGTGGTTTGTATAGTAATAAAAACTACTGACAATAGCACTAAAAATATTATGGATAAGTACTTATTCATTTAACACAATATTATTATTAGTTTTAAGAATTATGACAACTTCTTCAAGCGAATCTAAATCAACAAATGGAGATACTTGAGCACTTAGAAAAT
The DNA here is from genome assembly GCA_004525335.1 of Thermodesulfobacteriales bacterium. Taxonomy (GTDB): domain Bacteria; phylum Desulfobacterota_D; class UBA1144; order Nemesobacterales; family UBA2774; genus CR02bin9. The sequence continues at coordinate 6,584 of SPCL01000027.1, read as the reverse complement.
TCCCTTTTGTTTCAATATCAGAGACCGTGCCTATTATGACACCTTTGGGGAAAAAACCCTCTTTACCCGATGATATCACCTTGTCCCCTTTGCTTACGTCAGAGTTTTGCTCTATATACTCCATTACACACCCACTGCCTGTCCCCTTGACTATGCCCCTAACCCTAGTTCTGTGAATAAAAGCGTCAACAGCACTTATCGGATCGGTTATCAAAAGCACCTCTGAGCTTCTATCACCCACCGTAAGAACTCTCCCAACAATACCCTCTGATGATGCAACGGGCATCCCTTGGGATATTCCATCATGACTGCCCCTATCGACTATAATGACTTCTGAGCGCAGCAGTGAAGGACTACCCCCAATAACATTGGCAGAAACTATTGGGTAGGAAGGTATTTCTTTAAAATCCAAAAGTTTCTTAAGGCGCTGGTTCTGAATTCCATCTTCAGCTAACTCAAACTTTTCCACCCTAAGTTTTTGAATATCTTCATGTAATCTAATATTCTCCTGTCTAACATTTACGAGATCCATATAATCTTGCCATGTAGTCATCACTTTATCTGAAACTATATATATGATTTTTTGGGGATAATAGGTAACGGTAAGTACAACCTGAGATATAAAATTCTGGCCACTCTTCTCTCTTAGGTTGAGCGAATAGAGCTGTAAAGATACAAAGAAGAGAAGGATAGTTATTAAGACTGCTCGGTTCTTTAAAAATCTCATTGATACATGTTATATCGCTTTTGACATACCTAAAGAAAGATGTGCTGCTAAGAAGATCGCATACTTACTTCTCTTAGGAGGTCTAGCTCATCAAGAGCTTTTCCTGATCCTAAAACAACGCAAGTTAGAGGATCATCTGCTATTACAACAGGAAGACCCGTTTCTTCCATTATTAATTCATCCAGGTTTCCTAATAGTGCTCCCCCTCCTGTAAGCACAATACCATTGTCTACAATATCAGCAGCTAGCTCAGGCGGCGTTCTTTCCAGGGTCTGCTTGATGGCTTCAATTATTAAGCTCACCGGCTCAGTAAGTGCTTCCCTGACTTCTTCAGATGTTATTTCAATTGTTCTGGGAATCCCGGCTCTTAAATCGCGCCCTTTCACGTTCATAGAACCGATTTCACCATTGCCTAGTACTTTACCAAGCTTCTTTTTAATATTTTCAGCAGTTCGCTCACCAATTAGCATGTTGTAGTTTCTTTTCACATATTGAAGTATAGCCTCGTCAAGCTTATCTCCGCCGACTTTAATTGATTTGCTTACAACAATCCCGGCAAGTGATATCACAGCAACACCTGTGGTTCCGCCTCCAATATCTACAACCATATTCCCTGCAGGTTCAGTCACAGGCATACCGGCTCCAATAGCAGCCGACATGGTTTCTTCAATTAGATATACCTCTCTAGCTCCAGCAGCTTCAGCAGATTCTTTTACAGCTCTTTTTTCTACCTCTGTGATACCAATGGGAACAGATACAATAATTCTTGGCCTAACAAAACTTTTTCTATTATTATGGGTTTTACGAATAAAGTATTCCAACATCTTCTGAGCTACATCAAAATCCGCTATGACACCGTCTCTTAAGGGCCTAATTGCTTTAATAGAACCCGGCGTACGGCCTACCATGTTTTTAGCTTCTGTTCCAACAGCAAGTATCTTTTTAGTGCCTCTCATATCCTCCTGTACTGCCACCACAGAAGGCTCATTTGCAACAATGCCTTTACCCCTAACGTAAACAAGAGTATTCGCGGTTCCCAAATCGACAGCAAGATCGTTTGAAAACCATCCCAGGATTGCATCCAATATCATTTCAACACCCTCCTACTCAACAATATGCACAACCCCGCATATCTTGGCGCAGATATTATAATAATCTATTATTTTTTGATTCCCAACCAAAAATTACTACATATCTAAAAAATCATTACCCAGAGTTGATACTATAATTGAGAGTGAAATAAAATCAAGCAGTTTATCCAGTATTTTCAACTGTTAGCGGTGTTTTCTTGGAATTTAAAGGACCCTTTGTAAAATGGGAGCTCGGCTACTTCTGCACGAATTTCTGAGTTGTCAGCTAACTTGATTGACACTTTTGTGCCTGGGTCATTAAATTCCCTTCTAATATATCCAAGACAAAGCGGTTTATTAAACTCCGCCGAGAATGTGCTGCTCGTAATTCGGCCGATTTTGCGCTCCCCATCAAAAATTTCATCTCCAATCTTAGGCACAAGCTCCCCATCACACTCAAAACCCATTAAATGCCAATTAACATGGCCTCTCCACTTGATCCTTGCAACTACTTCTTGACCTACGTAGCATCCCTTCTCAAAATCAAGCGCATTCCATAGACCGGCTTCAATAGGGATATTATTTTCATCCATATCTATATTGTAAATGGGTAGCCCAGCTTCAATTCTGAGAATATCCAGAGCATCGTACCCAACTGTTTTAATATTTAACTCCTGTCCTTTCTTTAATAAATCTTCCCATAAATTTGGAAGCGCATTGTTTTCAATATATAAATCAAATCCTTTCTCTCCAGTACGGTTGACGCACGCTATCATAAGATCGGAGTCCATAAACTCTTTTTGAATAAAGTTAAGTTCCTCCATTTGGGGGATTCCCTCTTCAAATAACATCTCTAAAAGTTTGCGCGCTTGTGGGCCTTGAATGGATATCAAACCGGTAGTTTCTGAGAGATCATCAATGTTAGCTTTATAAGAAAGTCTGAATTTTGTTAGTAGTTCTAGAACTTTTTGATTCAACCCGGGCTCAAGATCAAGAAGAACAGAGTCTTTATCTTTATAGACTTTCATGTCGGAAATCATTCTGCCCTTTACTGTGAGGATTGTGGCATAGACACCCTGCCCTTCTTCTAATTTAATAACGTCGTTGGACAGCATACCCTGAAGGAATTTCAAATGGTCTTTCCCGCTTAGTTTAAGTTTCCCTCTCGATGACAGATCTATAATTCCTACATTCTCTCTTACGGCTTTGTACTCTGATAATTTGTCACCATAATCAGCTGGAGCTGTCCATCCCGAATAATCCTGCAAATTTGCGCCTAATAATTTATGGGCTTTGTTTAAAGGTAATTGCTTCATAGAGTTAACTCCTCATAATAATAAGTAGAGAGTATAACTCTTAAAGAGAGTCCTCACCAGCTTAAGATCATGGGCTGATTGGGGTTTGAATCTTTATCAGTTATTTTGTTATCTAAATACCTATATTATAGGTATTTCATAATAGTGCAGCTTGAAAAACTTTATCTAAAATGTAGTATAAATTGGAATTAATATTAAAAGGAAAAAAAGATGACTAACATATCAGAACTCAAAGATAGACATAAAGTAGTGATAATGGGATCAGGCCCGGCAGGACTTACGGCGGCACTATACACCGCAAGAGCAAACCTAGAGCCGGTTATTTTTGAGGGGCTTGAAGCAGGCGGACAGCTAACACTAACTACAGATGTTGAAAACTATCCCGGGTTCCCTGACGGAGTTATGGGACCGGACCTGATGAACGCAATGAGGGCTCAGGCTCAGAGATTTGGCGCTAAGTCGGTAATGGCCGAAATTACGGCGGTCGACTTTTCTTCAAGACCTTTTAAGATCACAGCAGGCGATACTGTTATAGAAGCAGACACTTTTATTATTTCCTCTGGGGCATCTGCAAGAATGCTTGGTCTGGAATCGGAGAAACTACTGTTAGGATATGGCGTGTCCACTTGCGCCACATGTGACGGTTTCTTTTTTAAGGATAAAGAGCTTCTCGTAATAGGAGGAGGAGACAGCGCAGTCGAGGAAGCTGTATTCCTCACAAAATTTGCCAGCAAGGTAAACATAGTCCACAGAAGAGATCAGTTAAGAGCATCTAAAATTGTACAAGACAGAGCGTTTAAAAATGAGAAGCTGGATTTCATCTGGAATTCGGAAGTTCTAGAGATTCTTGGGAGTAAGGAAGATGGAGTAACAGGGGCCAGACTCAAGAACACGAAAACCGGAGAAGAGACAGTAAAAGAAGCTGAGGGAGTATTTATAGCCATCGGCCACAACCCGAATACTAAACTATTTAAAGGGCAGCTCGACATGGATGAAGTTGGATACTTAATAACAAAGAGCGGCTCTACTGAAACCAATGTGCCGGGAGTTTTCGCAGCGGGTGATGTGCAGGACAACATTTATCGCCAAGCTATTACGGCTGCAGGAAGCGGATGTATGTCTGCTATTGATGCAGAAAGATTTTTAGAAGAACAAGGCAAGTAAAGTCTTAATCATATAGCCAATTACATGGTGAACAATTCCCAAGAAGATAATTCTTTAAACGAATCATCTTTGAAATCCGGAGGCCCAGTATCTAACTTGATGCTTTTAATATCCGGCGGGCTCCTTTTTGTCAGTTTTTCTCTACTAACCTATATCTCATCTGACTTTGCGGCTAACATTCCACAAATCGACAGACCTGTTCTCCTTCTCGTAGGCATTCTAGTCTTCGCAGGCATCGTCTTTTTATTCGCAATTTTCAAAATGCCCCGAGCCGAGCTTCTAAGAAATCAGCTTATCTTGGTAATTGCAATTGGAATTGTTTTGAGAGTCTTGATGCTATTTACAGCGCCAATTCTTGAAGATGACTATTTCAGATATCTATGGGACGGGGCTGTAACCGCTAACGGTATAAACCCTTACAAATACTCTCCCGAAGAAGTACTACAGGAAAAAGATGTACCGCTAGAGCTAAAAGAGTTGGCAGAAGAATCTGGGGATATAATCCACGGCATAAATCACCCGGAGGTAAGGACTATTTATCCTCCGGTAGCTCAGGCATTTTTTGCCGTATCTTACTGGCTTGATTCCTGGAGCTTAACTACATGGAAGATAATATTGATAGTAATCGACCTAGCTACACTTTCACTAATTTTTAATGCGCTGGGTATGTTAAAACTCCCTAATTCTTTTTTGATTATCTATTGGTGGAACCCTCTTTTATTAAAAGAGATATTCAATTCAGGTCACATGGACGTTCTGGTCTTTCCGTTCGTACTTAGCTCGCTTATAATGGCAACACAAAATAAACACTTAAGGTCAACTTTTAGTCTGATAATAGGGTTAGGAATAAAGCTTTGGCCGGCCTTTTTATTACCCATAATAATCCGGCCTCTACTATCCAAGCCAAAACAACTGCTGTCAGTTCTGGTTTTAGCGGCTGTATGTATAGGTGTTTTATTTTTACCTATTTACTACTCAGGACTAGACGACAGCACTGGTTTTATCGCCTACGGGCAAAGCTGGCAGAACAATGATTCGGTTTTTAGGATTTTAGTTTACCTATCCGACTTAGGATTGGATTTATTAGGTTATCAAACCTTTCATAAATACAGTGTTGCAAGATATATTGTAGTGGCTCTTCTTGGCCTTTGGATATTGTTTGTAACATTCGGAAAAACTTTTAAGGGCCAAGATTTATTTTCTAAGAGTTTATTTATTGTTGCCTTTGCTTTTCTTGTAAGCCCTACTCAGTTCCCGTGGTATTACACTTGGTTAATTCCCTTGCTAGCTATCAAGCCTAGATTCTCCCTTCTTTTATTGACTGTGCTGCTACCCCTTTATTACTTGCGGTACTATTTTGAACCAAGAGGGCAACTGGAGATATTTACAAACGTAATTATCTGGATTGAATTTGTTCCTATATGGGCACTGCTTCTTTGGGAATGGAGAAAGGAGTATAATCTCAAAGTTCATTCTAAGTAATCTTTTCTAGCAATTCTGGCAAAACTTTTTTAGCCGCCTCTCTACCAATTTCTACAATCGCCTTACCGTTATGAAAATCCATAACTTTGATATGGGAAAGTGGAGGACTAATCACTATGTCAGGCGGACGTTCTTTAAATTTATATTCAGTAATTTTTCTTTGAGCTAAGATCGAGCTTCTCTGTACAACTTCGACAATCGAAGGGGGTTTGCCATTATTAAAAGTTTGATTACCGGACAGATCACTTAGCAAATCTACCGCTACAATAAAATCGGCCCCAAGATCACGCGCGGCCTGGTCTGGTACTGATTCCAGCACCCCTCCATCTACTAAGAGTTTGCCTTCAAAAAGAACAGGCTTAAAAAGACCGGGAATAGAGGTACTCGCTCTTACTGCTCTTTTTAAATTGCCCTCTGTAAAAGTTACGACCTCACCACTATTTAAATCTATGCAAACAGCGGCAAATGGCTTTTTTAAATCCTCTATATTTTCGATATGTATATATTCATCTATTAACTTCCCAAGAAATTTGCCGCTAAACAGCCCTCCTTGTGGCCATGTGGGGCCTAGAAGAAATGGAATGTCCGTGATTCCAATATTTACTGCATAGTTCTTAAGCTCTTGAAGCTTATCTGAAACATATACAGCGCCGATAAACGCGCCGATGCTTGTTCCGGCAACGATATCAAATTCGATCCCCGCTTCTGTGAGAACTTCGAGAATTCCCAAATGCGCAAATCCCTTGGCTCCACCACCACCTAATGCAAGACCTAGTTTCATATTTATATTCTAATTACAAACCTTTGTGAAATTATTTGTTTCTT